>JBMYQA010000020.1:0-38133 GCA_049600855.1 Flammeovirgaceae bacterium
ATACTCAATTGATTATCATGCAAAAACCTCTTCCCTGAGATTCAGAGAAGAGGTTTTCTATATTGATAAGCTATCCATTAATCCATTACAAATGGATAATTTTCATCTACATAAATTTCGGTGAAAGCTTCTTTAGGATCAGGCCAAGGAGATTTTTCGGCAAACTCTACAGCTTCTTTTACTTGCGCTTTGATCTTTGTTTCAATCGCTTTCAATTCTTCAGCCGTGGCATAATTGTACTCTAAGATACGCGCACGCACTTGTTCAATTGGATCAAGGCTTTTATACTCGGCTACTTCTTCTTTGGTACGGTATTTCGCAGGGTCAGACATCGAGTGCCCTTTGAAACGGTATGTTCTGAATTCCAACAAACTTGGCCCTTCACCATTACGCGCGCGTTCAGCCGCTTCAGCAACAGCAACATGCACATTCTCAGGAGTCATGGCATCTACAGGACGCGAAGGCATGTCATACGCTTCGCCCAAGGTATATAAGTCTGTTACATTAGAAGTTCGTTCTACAGAAGTCCCCATGGCATAGCCATTATTTTCAATCACGAAAATGACAGGTAATTTCCAAGTCATCGCCATGTTTAGTGCTTCGTGGAATGCACCTTGACGAACGGCACCGTCTCCCATGTAGCAGATACACACATTTTTAGTGCCCTTATATTTTTCTGCAAAGGCAATTCCTGCTCCTAGTGGCACTTGAGCTCCTACAATACCATGACCACCAATGAAGTTTACTTCTTTATCAAAGATGTGCATCGAACCGCCCTTTCCTTTAGTAGTGCCTGTTGCTTTTCCATAAAGCTCAGCCATTACTGCATTAGGGCTTGTTCCCAATGCTAGGGGATGCCCATGATCGCGGTAAGCAGTAATCCATTTATCATCTTTTGTCAATGCAGTCACAGCACCCGAAGCACAAGCCTCTTGACCAATGTATAAGTGGCAAAATCCTCTAATTTTTTGCTGTCCATACATTTGTCCAGCTTTCTCCTCAAACTTTCGGATGAGATACATGTTCTCAAACCAATATAGGTAAGTCTCTTTCGAGAACGTTTGCTCAGTTGTCAAATTTACTTCCTGAGTTGCCATGTTGTCTATTTAAAGTTTTCTATATATTAGCCTTAGAAACAAGGATGTAAACCATTTGGTTTTACACTGTCTCTTATTTTATTCATATGCAGGGGTAAAAATGCTTAATTTTCGTTAGAAAAGCAATGAAAAGGATTGCAGGAGCATCGTACTTGTAGTACTGTTGGTTGCTAAATAACGCATCGGATTTTAACCGCTATTAATCTATTACCATTTACCATGAACTGGCAACAAGCTGTAGATGCATTTTCTGATTACTTACGATTGGAACGTTCCATGTCTAAAAATACCATAGAAGCTTATTTAAGAGATGTTGCCAAGCTTCGGCAATTTTTTGGGGATGATTCAATAAACCCGCTGGCACCAAATCAACTTCGAGGAAATGATATTGAACATTTTTTAGCTTGCTTATACGATTTAAACGTTGCCCCTCATACTCAAGCACGTATTTTATCGGGAATTAAAGCTTTTTATAAATTCTTGTCCCTTCAAAACCAAGTAGAACAAGATCCTACACACTTGATTGCCGCTCCGAAGCTCACTCGAAAACTGCCTGATGTATTAACAGTAGCAGAAATCGAAGCCATTTGTCTAGCCATTGACCACGCTTCGCCCGAAGGGATGCGCAATCGGGCCATCATTGAAACGCTCTACAGTTCAGGCCTGCGGGTGTCTGAATTAATTAACCTTACACTCAGTAATTTATTTTTCGACATTGGTTTTCTGAAGGTGGTGGGCAAAGGCAATAAGGAGCGTTTTGTTCCCATTGGAAAATCAGCCATCAAACAAATTAACCTCTACCGATTACACATTCGCAATCAACAAACCATTGCCAAAGGACACGAAAATTATGTTTTCTTAAATCGCAGAGGAAAACAACTTACGCGAGTAATGGTATACACCATTGTAAAAAAACTAGCCGAGCAAGCTGGGATTAATAAAAAAGTAAGTCCACATACCTTTCGGCATTCTTTTGCCACGCACTTAGTAGAAGGAGGTGCAGATCTCCGTGCAGTACAAGAAATGCTAGGACATGAATCCATTACTACTACAGAAATCTACACCCATTTAGATATGACTTATCTGAAACAAGTCATTACGGAGTTTCATCCAAGAGGTTAATGCTAAGGTATAAACCCTATTTGTAGCGAACATTATCGCAAACTCTCCGAACAGCAAATCGCACTTCAATAGATTTATGACAAAGGCTGAAAGGGCATTGGTGGTACGTAATCGTCTAAGCCACAACGCTCCATAAACTCGTTGTTAAAAATTTCCTGTACTTCAGGACTCATAATGCGGGAGCGTTGTTTTTTCCATAACTGAATCTTGTCATAGCCATACATATCTTGTACCCGTTGTTGATTCAGAATACGGTTAATTTTACCCCAATGTAGGGTATACGGAATTTCCGCTAACTCTAACCGCTTGGCAAGTTCCGATACATATTTATGGTTGATATTGGCATCTACCCCGTCTATTTCCATGACACATGTATGAGGAAATTTGGTAAACCCGAGCAATGCATCTGTCCCTTTTACAAAGCGAAAAGCGATGACACCCGCTAATTTCGTTCTTTTATTTACCGCCAGGCAATGATGTATCACATCAATCACATCCTTTCGATCCAAGCCAAATGCCACACTAAAAATCTTCCCTCGAAATGCTGTATTTTTAAAGGTTTCTCCTATCGTACCTTCCATTTCAGTACCATCAGCATCTTCAGGCTCCTCATAAGCCACATTAAACAAGACATTCACCATTTTAGGTATCAGCAGCCTATTTAAAAAGCCTGTTGCTACCTGTACCACGTCCAATACCGATTGAATTAAACCTAATACATCATCGCCATAGGTATGCCCTCGCTCTTTGAAATCAATGCGCTCATAATCCGTTCGATAGGGTGCTTTATGCATAATGCGCAAATAAGCTCCTTTTTTGGGGTTATCAAACTCAAAATCATGTGGATTGATGGCCATCTCAAAATGATACAACGGGTGTGCGGTGTCCTCTATTGGATAGCGCAAGTGCTGCCCAATCTCCGTAAAGTCGCCTTGAGTGATGGCTTTTTCGAGGGGCAGATCAAAAGCAACCCGCTTTCGTTTTTGTTCTAATAAGAACTTATCTTCCACCTCGACCAACACGCCATGAATAATTCCAAATGAGCCGAAACTTACTAAAATGGCATTAAACAAATCATCATCATGAATAATCGTAGCTCCAATCTTTTGATGAAATATTTGCGAAGTAATTTTCTTACTGGCACGCTCGATGTAGAAATGGGAATCGGGGCCCGTTACCACATGAATGCCATGAATCATTTCTTGTAAGCCTCCATAAAATAATGCAGCTCCATGCGTACCTGTAGAAAAAGCGCCCACAATGGTTTGTCCATTACTACCGCCTGAAGCACGTAAAGATTTTGCTGGATTACTTTGATTCTCTAAATAGTCATTAATGCTGATGATGGTATTTCCACATTGCAAAAAGCGAAAGTTATCGGGATGATTCCCCTCATCCATAAAATCGTCTTCTAGCAGCTCAGCCCCCAAGGTAAACTTATGTCGAAGTCGCTTGGTATTGATGATGGCATCATCGCTCACAGCCACTTTGCTAAATGACCAACCACTTCCCATTGCCCGAATGGACGTTTTTCGTTCTAATGCCTTTTTAATAACCCACTGTAAATTTTTCGTAGTAGCCTGATATTGTTCTAATTGATTGAGTTGATTCCAAGAATCATCAGAGAGCGTCAAATCAAAAGATTGATCATCATCTAATATCTGAGTAAAATTCTGATGTGCATTGGTAAATTTATCAATTTTCCATCTGGTTACGCCTTTAGGATATGCCATAATCGGTTGATTTTAAGTCCTTGTAAATTTGATATTTCTGTCCGTAAATGTGATTCAAACATGAGTTTACTCCCCAAAATCTCCCGGTTCAGGCTCATCTGCACAACATTGATATTCAACGGTAGTTGGAACAGCTATGCCAAGGCTTATGGCAGAGATCAAAATATCGCCTATATTTCGTTTCACGGTTAATACACAAATGGCTTCACAAGAAGCTACTGTTTTGATGTCTTTTGGTTGTACAATGCCCCATAACCACCCCCAACGTGTTTCCTTTTGCGGTTGTGGAATAGCAGGGTCATGTTTTACAACTACGTGGAAATTGATGCATCCTGTTAAGAAGACTACAAGGAGAAATAATATAGCATAGTTTTTTTTCCATGCCGAGGTGCCATACGTCATGATAAATGAGATTATAATGAATGAATTTAAGTGGAGATTAATGGTTTTATCGCGCTATGATACAGATTAATTTGTGGGGAATGATTCTTTGGATGTTTATTCGAGGTAATTTTGAATATGTTTAACTTGTTCGCTATTAATTCTTTCGGATTGCGTACACTGTAACAAAAGTTAGGTTATCATTATTTGATTGGAGAACACTATTTATAAATAAATCTTTGTTACAAAATACTTATCTTTTATTTATTGGTATTCAGCAGCAATTAACTAAAAACAAATTATACCATCAATAGCTGTTCAATTGTTTTTCTAGCTACTTCTAGTGATTTGTTCCTGCATGAATGACTCATTTTTCGTACAAACACCTTCGCTATTCCTTGCAGCGACTAAGGCATTTAACTAAAAAACCAGCACTCTTTAGCACTGGTTCTCGGTATAACTGTTAGACAAGTTTACTTGCAGCACTATTCTCCACCACCTGTAGCAGTAGTATCTGCTGACGAATCGTCTTCATCCATGTCATCTTCTTCAGGTATTGGCTCTGCACTGAGTTCTTCCGTAATATCTGTAATAAACGAAGATCCTGAAAAATCAGAGTTGTCCAAAATTTCTTGCAGTGCTTTCCTTTGCTTCTCGTCTTTGAGCATTTTAGCTTTTGAATAAAAAGCAGCCACCACTACATCCAGTTCATCTTCGGTGATGTTGTTCTTTTTAATCCAACCTTCGGTGAACCAACCACCAATTTTCCCTTTAATTTCTAACCAATCGTCTTTAGCAGATAAGATGGCAATTACATCCATCTTGTTGAGTGTTTTATTCGATTTGCTCAATAAGTCTGGACGCTTGTATACGGTCGTTTCACCAGTAACGGCAGCTACTTTAGCATCAATGCCGTAAAAATCTTTTCTAGTCCATCCTTCAGTACCATCTGCCAATCTCACCTTTGAATACATGCGCATTTTCTTATTCTTATCTTCAATCTCTTTATCTTCTCCCAAATACGTAATTTGCTCCCCTAAACTTACTGAAGTCAAGTATTTACTGCTTGGGTCGGCAGCTTCATGAATGGAAATGGCAGAAGGCCAAAGGCATACAGCATTTACTTCAGTAGGTTCCGCTTCCTCTACTTTTTCAGTCTCATCACCTCCGTTAGCATCAATTGTAGTTGTTGTGTCGCCTTCCTTGTTTCCCCCTCCACAAGCAGTGAGTACTACCACAAAAGCCAAGAAGAATAAATTCAAATATCCTCTTCTCATAGTTTTTCAAGTTTGATTGAACAATTCAGTTTTTAAATAACATTGTCTTGAACCTTTCATCACTGAAAGTAAAAAGACCTTTAGTTAGATCAAAATTCACCCGCAATTAAAGAAAAGTAGGGGAAAACTTAAAGCTTCTGATGTAAGAAAACTTGCAAAAGCTGCGAATTTCAAGTAAATTAAATGACTACTTCAACGTATCTTCATGAAAAATTCATTCCGTTCACTTGTTTCTAGTGCTTTGCCGTCATTTTAAATGTGACAAAGCACTAAGAACTAGGTGATCAACTTCAACTACTTCATCTGCTTTCTTGAAAAGCTTGTAAGGTTTAAAATTCCGCATGAAAATATGTTGCTAATTACTTGTAACTATCCTTCACTTCTTAACTAAATTTATTATGAATTTCAAAGGGCCTAGAGAAACAGATGACGCGAAACAGGTACAAGAATACGCGTCCGTTACTAAATACATGACCAAAATCAATAATTTGTATACCTTCTCACCCAATCAGCCCATTAAAGAGGCTATTGATACCATTATTGAGAAAAGAATTTCAGGAGGTCCCGTATTAGATGATGATGGGAATTTGGTAGGCATGCTCTCGGAGAAAGATTGCTTAAAAATATTAGTGGAAGGTGCCTATCATAATATGCCTATGGTGCAACGTACCGTTGAAGATTACATGACTAGCGATTTGAAAACGATTCAGGCCGATAAAGATGTGTTAGATGCAGCTAATCTATTTTTAAATAGCTTTGTCAGACGCTTTCCCGTATTAGATGGAAAAGTACTGGTTGGGCAAATCAGTAGAAGAGATATCTTAAAAGCTGCGCAAGACATTAAAAAGACGCATTGGTAAAAAACACCTTCCTTTTCCATCAGCTTTACTTGGGAACCCCCAACTTCAGGAAAAGGGAGGCATAACATCCTCTAAAAACCACAAGTAATTGATCCGCATTCGACAAATCTCATTTAAACACTAGGATTTGTTCAAACTTATCTCCAATTTTATTGTGCTGTAGGCCACAATCATCAACACCTATAGCGCACAGAAATTTTCATCATCCAAATATCACTATGACTGAATTATTAGTCTTTGGTGCAATCGGTCTGATTGCTTTTTTCATTTTCCTTTATTTTGTACCTGTAAACCTATGGGTTACGGCAATATTCTCAGGAGTTCGAGTTAGCTTATTATCATTGGTATTGATGCGTATCCGAAAAGTACCGCCAAGAATTATTGTAGACTCGTTAATTACCTCTACAAAAGCAGGGCTGAATTTGACTTCCAACGATTTGGAAACACATTACCTTGCAGGTGGGCATGTGCCTTCGGTGATTAAAGCTTTAATTTCAGCTGATAAAGCAAATATTGACCTCTCCTTCAAACAGGCTGCTGCCATTGACCTCGCAGGTAGAGATGTATTTGAAGCGGTTCAAACTTCTGTAAACCCGCAAGTGATTAATACGCCTTCTGTAGCGGCAGTAGCACAAGATGGTATTCAGCTTATTGCCAAAGCAAGGGTAACCGTTCGCGCAAACATTTCCCAATTAGTTGGTGGTTCTGGAGAAGAAACCATCTTAGCAAGGGTTGGTGAGGGTATTGTAACTTCCATTGGTTCCTCACAGTCGCATAAGGATGTATTGGAAAACCCCGATAAAATTTCTAAGCTCGTTTTGGAAAAAGGCTTGGACTCTGGAACCGCGTTCGAAATTTTGTCTATTGATATTGCCGATATTGATGTGGGTGCCAACATTGGTGCAAAACTCCAAATTGACCAAGCAAATGCCGATTTGAAAGTAGCAGAGGCGAAAGCAGAAGAACGTAGAGCGATGGCGGTTGCGGTTGAACAAGAGATGAAAGCGAAAACACAAGCTGCGCGTGCAAAAGTAATTGAAGCAGAATCTGAAGTACCGATGGCCATTGCTGGAGCATTCCGCTCTGGTAATTTGGGAATTATGGATTACTATCGCCTCAAAAATATTCAGGCTGATACAGACATGAGAGATTCCATTGCTGATCCGAATAAAAAGTCTAGTAGCTCGAATAAAGGAGGGAGCGATGACAGCTCAAAGTTGAGCAGTTAAGCAATAAGAAAAGATCAAGTAAAGGGGCTATAAATTCAGCCCCTTATTTTTTTTAGTTTTGTAACCACACGCGCTTTACGAACATTCCTTCTTCCGTTTCTACCTGTACCAAATAAATACCTGGCTTCATCGAATCCATCACGATTGGTTCTGGATTAGCATCTAACAGTAATTTAGATTCCCAAACGGCTTTCCCTAATACATCCATCACCTTCACCTGCACACGAACCTGATCACCCTTTCGGTTTTTAAAGTAAATCTTGTTCTGATGTGCATAAAGGTCAAGGGTTGCTGGTGTCCATTCAGTGTTGAGCTGGGTAATCCGTTGTCCAATCAATAACTCAAAACGATCTTCATAAGTACCTTCCTCTAATTTAATTTGGAAAGTTTGATCACGAAGATCACTGAATTTTTCCGTTAATCGATCAACTAAAACCACTTCATAAGCCGCTAAATTGATGGCATGGTTGATTTGGAAACGGTAAGTACCTGTTGTTTTCGCTTCGAGTCCCAAGGGAATCTTTATTTCATCGGTTAATGTAGGTAAGCCTTGGATGGCTAATTTGCCTAGTTCATTCGCTGATGCGCATGGTATAGGGGCCAAAGGCTTTTCACCAGTACAGGCAGGGAAGCTATAGAACGAAAGCTGCGAGCTGCCCGATAGTTTTTGGGCATCGTACTGGTCTTTGCCTGTTTTGGCATCAGGCATAAAGCCAATCAGGATTTCGTTGGCATATTGATCGTTTACCGTCACTCCCAGCCATAAGCGCTGCCAGCCCGCTTTCTGATCAGAAGTCCGTAAAAAAGTATTGTTAGTGGTAATGCGGTGTGTATTTTCAAAGGTTACATTGCCCGCAGCGGTAACTTGTACAAAAAAGCCTTGACAAGAAGCGATCGTAGCAGAAGTAGGCGCAGTATTTCCTCCTGCATTGGCAACGCCTGCACTATTCATAATGGCATAATCAGTATCCGAAGAAACGTGATCGTTGCCATCAGAATTCCAGAGGTAAACGGCATTGGCAATTGGCCCTGTCCCGCCATTGTAATTGGTCGCTAAAAAAGCGGCTACATCAATGCCTGAAGGATACGGATTGCCAATTAAATTCCAATCGTTATCGCTATCCGCATCACTGTTAAAAGTAAGCGTTTTGGTAATTGTTCCCGAATTAAAGCCTGATGTATTACTAAACGTGCGAAGGGTTGTTCCTGGACTCTCTGTATTCCCTGAAGCAGTGTAGCCTGTTGCAACAGCCATTGTCGTTCCTGTTGTTTCACTGCTCCACGCTTGTGTAGTGGCATTGAAGGAGTAGAGGTTTTGGGATTCCCAGCCTGAAATATCTCCTAATGTAATGCTTTGCAAAGGGCTTGACCAATAGTTGAAATCCTGAAAATAAGTAGACCCTTCGCGCTGAACGGTATAGGTACCCGACCCTGAATTACTTGGGGTGATGTTACTTTGTACAAAAGCGGCATTATGTTCCACAATAATGCTTCCTGCATTCGTAACCTCCTGAGCAACTACCACGGGTGCTCCACTATTTACGGTTAATGTAAATGAAGCATTAATGGTTAGGTTATCACACGAAATGGCTCCATCTGTACCAGTATTGTAATCGTTATTGATCGTGATATCGGTATCGCCAGCTGGTGGCCCTGGTATCCAAGTGGTTCCATCCCAAGTAGCAGGGGTCACGTTTTCATAATAAAAGAGCAATCGTGTAACTTCTCGCCCTACAATCAGATCAAGGTCATCATCTCCATCTAAATCAGCAAACTCAGGAAGTGTCGCCCCATCAACGGTATAACCTGTATTACCAAATGGATTAACTACTGCTGCTGCAAAAGTAGGATTCGTGTGATCTCCTGTATTTTCAAAAAACACGATATCTCCGCCTTCTTGTCTGCCAATAAATGCATCCAAATCGCCATCAACATCTAAGTCGGCAAAGCTTGGGCTTGAACTCGCACCCACATTTGTGAGGCCAAAAGGATTATCAGCAACCGCTGCAAACGTGGGATTTGAGCTATTTCCCGTATTCTCAAAATACTTAATATTCCCCCCACTTTCTCCCAAAAAGGCATCTAAATCATCATCCCCATCTAAATCGGCAAAAGTGATTCTTACTGTAGCACCCACATCAGCCAATCCAAAAGGATTATTCCCTGCCGAAGTAAAGGTAGGATTTGTGCTATCTCCTGTATTTTCAAAATACCGAATCGCCCCCGAAAAAAATGCGACAAATACATCTAAATCACCATCGCCATCTAAATCGGCAAAGCTTGGGGAAGTGAGCAGCGTAAGGTTACTCAAGCCCAAAGGATTCATAGAAGGCGCATTAAAAGCAGGATTTGTACTGTTCCCCGTATTTTGAAAATAGAGGAAATTACCCGATTGCTCTCCTACTAATGCATCGAGATCACCATCTCCATCAAGGTCTGCAAATGCAGGATCAAGGAAATTACTTGTGGTATTGGTGAGGTTAAATGGACTGTGATACAGACTGCTAAAATTAGGGTTGGTCTTGTCTCCTATATTTTCAAAATATGCGGCAAAATGTGTCGCCCCACCAAAAGCATCTAAATCTCCATCGTCATCCAAATCGGCAAAAGTTACGCTTAATCCCGTGTTTAAGCTAAATAAGTTAAACGGATTCAGCGATACCGTAGCAAAAGTGGGATTCGTACTATTCCCTACATTCTCAAAATAATTGATCACATTATAGCGATCCCCTATAAATGCGTCTAAATCACCATCATCGTCAATATCTGCAAAGTTCGGATAGTTCATGGTACCAATATCTGTAAAACCAAAAGGATTTTGTACAGCAGCGGCAAAAGTAGGGTTAGCACTATTCCCTGTATTTTCAAAGAAAAAGAGGTTGCCATTTCGTTCACCAATGCACGCATCTAAATCGCCATCGCCATCTAAATCGGCAAAGCTCGTCTTACTTTCATTTCCTACATCGGTAAACCCAAAAGGGTTCGTGGAAATAGCAGCAAAAGTGGGGTTAAATTTGTCTCCTGTATTTTCAAAATACCGAACACTTCCTCCATTATCTCCAAGGTAAGCATCCAAATCGCCATCGCCATCTAAATCGGCAAAACTGATGTTTGTCTTGCTACCCGCATCGGTAAACCCAAAGGGATTTTCTACGGATGCCGCAAAAGCAGGACTCACCCGATCACCTGTATTCTCAAAATATTCGATATTACCTTGTTCCGTCCCTGTAAACAAGTCAAAGTCACCATCATGGTCGATATCAACTAGGGTATGTCGAAAATAATCCACATTAGCGATTCCAAAGTTGTATTCTAATTCAGGGGTGACCTGAGCAGTAACTGGTTCGGTTGCCATCAGCAATCCGCCCACGACAAGCGTCATACCTGTAAGTTCCAATCTGTTACGCAACCGAGCTAACTTTTGCTTAAAGCGCGCTAATTGTTGACTCAACTTGAGGAGTTTGAAAGTAGCCCCTCCCTCACGAATTGCATGATCAAATCGCTGTTGAAACTTTTGAAAGCGTTTAATTGCTTTTCTATACCGATGAATTAATAACTGATGGGTGTGTTTCATGTTTGAATTAATTCTAGGATCTCGTAATGATTTATACCAAATGAAATGCTGATTTGGAAGAACGAACAAAGTAACCGTGTACAAGTGAAAAAAGGTAAAAAATGGCTATTTGACACCTAAACTCTTGGTGGACAAGTTGTGGACATTTTTTTAAAACCTTAATTTCCAAATAGTTACAAACCCCGAATTTTCTTCTCTTATTTCTATCATTATCACTAATTTTACTTCTGTCGTAAAGAAAAATTGCTAAATGAGTATCCCGTTTTCTCCACTTGCATTACTATGAATGCCACTAATTTGTCAACAATTTTCCTACAGCGCATACTGCTATTGCTTACCTGTTGTAGTCTGTTCTGTGTTGAAAGCAAAGGCCAAAAAAATCAGCCTTTTCGCTTAGAAGAAATTAACGAACAAGTAGCCCAAGTAGCCAAGCGTAAACCAGACAGTATTTTTATCATTACACGTCCTTATTTGGAGTTAGCCAATAAAGAGGAATGGGAATTAGGAAAACTGATTTGCGATTTATTTCATGCACAAGCATATATTTTGAAAAACACGCCAAGTCAGGCGGAAACGCTCCTGCATCAAAATCTTTTTATCTTAAAACGAGATTTTAATCAAGATACCACTTACGATAAGTGGCGACTAGAAGCGAAAACCTTTAATGAACTGGCAAGGGTAATGCTTCATCGGGGACAATTAGATAGTGTGATGCATTATGCCGATCAATCATTAGTTGCCACTCAACACACACAACACTTAAATGATAAACTCACCGCTACCAATTACAAATCGGCGGTTTATTATTACCAAGGCAAATTGGAAAAAGCCGCAGAAATGATGAAAGAAATGGCGCGTATCCAAGAAGAACGCGGAAATAAAAAAGCGCTTGGCATGATCTATGGCAACTTGGGAGTGGTTTATAAATCAGTGGGTAATTTGAGGGAATCGCTCACCTTTGGATTTAAAGCCTTAGCACTTCACCGTGAAGTAAATAATCAATTCGATCAAATCAGCGCATTAATCAACATCAGCCAAATTTATTATACCCTCACCGAATACCGAACGGCCATCAACTACGTAATGGATGCCTATCGCCTTGCTCAAAAACTAAATCATGAAAAAGAACTTGCCAATGCCTGTGATAATTTGGGCGATGTGTATCAACAATTAGGGCTAAAGGATTCGGCACTTCATTATTTTAAAGAAGGGCTAGCCATCTATCAAAAAATCGAAAGTTTGGACAATGAAGCCTATGCTTGTGAACGCTTGGGCAGCTTTTTAGTGGAAGAAAAACAGTTTGCAGCAGCAAAAAAATACATTGACCGAGGCTTAGCCATCACCCAACAAATTGATATTCCGTATGATGAAACGTTACTCAAATGTAGCTTAGTAAACTATTACTTAGCCATCAATCAAAAAGAAAAAGCACTTGCGGTGAATCGAGATTTAGTGCAGTTGGTTGAACAATCAGAAGACTATGACCTCCAAAAAACCACTTATGGAGTCATGCATAAAGCCTTTGCTGCGAATGGTTTAAACCGACAAGCCTATCATTACCTCCAAAAATACCTCGAAGCTGCCGATAGTATTAATAATACGGAAAAGAGTCGCGAGATTGCTCGTGTAGAATATGATTTTGAGTTGAAACAAGAAAAACAACGCCTTGCCGCCGAACAAGAAAAACAGCGTTTGACACATCAGCAAGAACTCGCACACCAACAATGGATTCAATACACTGCTATAGGCGGGATTGTTGTCGCACTCCTTATTGCCGGACTCATTTACCGCTCCTACCAAGTCAAAAAAGAAGACAACAAGCAATTGGCTCATCAAGCACATATTTTAGAGTTAAAAAATGAGGAACTCCAAGTATTGCGCGAAAAAGAGCAGGAAATGATGGATAAAGAACGTGTGTATTTAAAAGAGTCGATGTCGGCTAAAGAACGGCAATTAGCGACTTCCACAATGTTTTCTCACGAAAAAAACGCACTACTCAATCAATTACTACACTACTTTCAAGAGATGAAAAGTGAGGTTTCTGATACGGGTTTTGCCAAAATCTTAGAAGCTTCTAAACTGATTCAAAAGAATGTGAACTTGCAAAATAGTTGGGAAAACTTCGTGTATCAGTTTGAAAATGTTCACCCTGACTTTTTCAAAAGAATAAAGGAAGCCTATCCTGATGTGACGGGAGCGGAGCTTAAAATTGCGGCATATGTAAAAATCGGCTTGGGAAATAAAGAAATTGCCCAAGTAGCCAATATGAGCGGTGAAGCAGTAAAAAAGGGCATGTATCGCTTAAAAAAGCGTTTAGCCTTAGAAGCTGACGATAATTTGAGAGATTTTATTATCAGATTTTAAACCACTTTCCACACTTACCCCATTCATCACATATTCATTGTGTTACCTACATTCGTTGCTTAGTTTTGCACAACTTTTTCGATTTAGAATTCCATTAATGAGCTAACCGCTTGTGATTTAAACAACAGCAAATGAGACAAACAGGGTTATTTATTTTGGGAATGCTCTTCCTGACGGTAACGTGTTATGGTCAGCGGAAACATTCTACCAAGTTTGAACAACTAAAGTCTGAATGGCGTACGGCGAACACCTATCGAACGGCTTCAGGCGCTCCTGGACATGAGTATTGGCAACAACAAGCTGATTACGATATCCAAGTAGAGCTGAATGATAAAGATCAATCCATTACGGGATCTGAAACCATTACCTATCACAACCTTTCGCCCGATAATTTGAGCTATTTGTGGGTTCAACTCGATCAAAATGTACGAGCACAAGGTTCTGATAAACAACTTACTGCTACTTCACGAATCCGTGAAACGATGCCTGAGTTTTTCATGAATCCGATCTTAGGAAACGATTTTGATGGAGGTTATAAAATTAAATCAGTCACCACAGTAGATGGCAAGCCACTAGCTTACACCATCAACAAAACCATGATGATGATTGATTTACCTGAGGTGTTGAAGCCAGAAAATAAATTCTCATTCAAAATTTCTTGGTCATACAACATCAATGATCGAATGAAGATTGGTGGCCGTTCTGGTTATGAATACTTTGCGGAAGATGATAACTATTTATACACCATTGCCCAGTTTTTCCCGCGCATGTGCGTGTACAATGATTACGATGGCTGGCAAAATAAGCAGTTTTTAGGCGGTGGAGAGTTCACCTTACCTTTTGGCAACTACAAAGTAAGCATTACCGTTCCTAGTGACCACGTAGTAGGTGCTACGGGTAAATTACAAAACCCGGATGAAGTATTAACCGAGAAGCAGCGTGAATTGCTAAAAAATGCAGAAACCGCCAAAGAGCCTGTGATCATCATCACGCAAGATGAAGCGGTGGAAAAAGAGAAAACTCGCGCTTCGGATACCAAAACTTGGGTGTTCCATGCCGACAATGTACGTGACTTTGCCTTTGCCAGTTCCCGCAAGTTTATCTGGGATGCGATGGGCGTAGAAGTAGGTGGAAAAACCATCATGGCGATGTCTTACTACCCCAAAGAAGGCAATCCGCTTTGGGAGGAATTATCGACCAAAGTGGTCGCACATACCTTAAAAGTGTATTCCAAGCATACCATTGATTACCCGTACCATAAAGCCATTTCTGTACATGCAAAAAGTATCGGAATGGAATACCCGATGATTTGTTTCAACTTTGGCCGACCCAATGCGGATGGCACGTATGACGATCGTACCAAGTACCGCATGATGATGGTGATTATTCATGAAGTGGGGCATAACTTCTTCCCGATGATTGTCAATTCGGATGAGCGCCAATGGACTTGGATGGATGAAGGCTTGAATACCTTCGTGCAGTACCTCGCAGAAAAAGCATGGGCCGAGCAAACGGGTGAAGATTATCCGTATCGCTCTGGACCTCCTGAGCTCATTACCAACTACATGAAGCTGGACAAAGAGCGGTTAAGCCCGATTATGACGAACTCTGAGCAAGTACAAAACCTTGGTCCAAATGCCTACTCTAAGCCTGCTACCGCATTAAATATCCTCCGAGAAACGGTAATGGGACCAGAACTGTTCGACCGCGCATTTAAAGAATATGCGACACGCTGGGCCTTTAAACACCCCACTCCTGAAGATTTTTTCCGAACGATGGAAGATGCCTCAGCAGTAGATTTAGATTGGTTTTGGAGAGGTTGGTTCTACACCGTAGATCACAGTGATGTAGCTATTAATCAAGTGACTTGGTATAAAGTTGGGGAAAAGAAAAGACCGCCATTGATGAATACCAAAGCGGATGGGAAAAAGAAGAAGAAGAAAAAGAAGAAGAAAAAAGGCGCAGCGCAAATTGAAGAAGCTGATGCTAAAGCATGGAAAGAGTTTTACACGAAACTTTCTGATGAAAAACGCCAAAAAATGGCGGAAGGCTTAAACTTCTATGAAGTGGAAATTGCCAATGTTGGTGGTTTAGTAATGCCTGTTATCGTAGAATTGGTATTTGAAGATGGTAGCAAAGAAGTGCATAAATTCCCCGCTGAAATTTGGCGCAAGAATGATGAAGTATTCAAAAAGGTATTTACTTCAACCAAAAAGGTCAAACAAATCGTGGTCGATCCTAATGCTGAAACCGCAGATACCGACTTGAGCAACAACGTATGGCCGGCACCTGCCAGCAGCGAATCTAAATTTGAATCGTTTAAAAATGGGAAGAAATAAGTAAGCCTATTCTTCTATTAAGTGGGTTTACCCACACATTTTTTTGATGAACTTGTCTAACATTAGTTTTTTCGAGTGAAAAAGAGTTAAGAAGCCCTCAATTAAGGCGCTTTTTTGCAGCAATAGCAGCGCTATTTCAAGAAAAAGCAACGAAAAGTGAGGGTTTTTTAAGCTTTTGGAACCGAAATAAATTAATGTTAGACAAGTTCAATACTAAAAATCCTATCTCAATTTTACAGAGATAGGATTTTTAAGTCATATGTCGATCCGCCATTAACCTAATACTTTACAGATGTTGTTCTGAGAGTTAGTGTAACATCCGAATGCGGCCCACCTCTCAGAACTTGAATAGATATACAAATCTTCAGATTTGTTGATTAGTGTTAATAGCAGATAGCGATATTAAGTTATATGGCTATTTCCTAGTTCGAATATCCACTCGGACTTAACATGTTCAGCTAATAGCCGCTTAAATCGCACAGTCCAAACGGACGTTTCACTAATGTGAAGACCCAACCCCACAAAATACCAACAGTTATTCACGGATTTAGCAATTATTCTCACTTTGTCATTTTCGACCACCGGCTGGGGTCGCACACGACAGAAATCTACGTGCTCATTAAAATACGAAACCGTGTGCCAAAATGAGCCAAATGAGTTCGTTTAGTCACTTGACACTTAGATGTCTCCTTACGTCGACATGACAAAAAAGTCCTTTTTGGCAGCATAGCAAGCCTTTTTTACGAAGTGAGAATTGCTATTATGGATTTTACCCACCTTTTCAATACCTTGACAATCAGCACTTTGTGAAAAAGTCTACTATTTGTCTACCAACTATTTTAGGTTTTTCGTCTGCTACACCCCTCATTTGTTACATTCCAGCTTTAGGTGAAGAAGTGTCCACATTTCTACTCATTTACCTGTAAATGACAGATACTTTTTGCCTGAGCCTTTCCACACGAAACAATCAGCCAGCAACGACTAACAAACTTCGGTTAAATAGGGTAACTCACTAGAAAATCATTAGAAATCGATGAAAAGATTATTGACATTCACTTGGCTCTTTCTCCTTGTCATGAGCTATGCTCAAACAAAAGCGCAAAATGAGTTCATTACCACATGGCAAACCACTTCCTCCAATGAATCCATCACCATCCCAACAAATGCGACATACACCTACAACTACACCGTAGATTGGGGAGATGGACAAGTAGCCATGAACCTCACGGGTGATGCCACGCATACCTATGCGAGTGCAGGAACCTATACTGTGAAAATAGAAGGCACCTTTCCTGCCATCTTTTTCAACAACAGTGGCGATAAAGATAAAATTAGGACGATTGAACAATGGGGAACCAATGTGTGGCTGTCCATGGATCATGCTTTTCAGGGATGTACGCAGCTTACCTATCAGGCAACGGATGCGCCTGATTTAACGAGCGTAAATAGCCTCATTGCTACTTTCAGCGGCGCGACAGCCTTTAATGGAGCCATCGGAAATTGGAATACCGCCACCATCACAGATATGTCGGACCTGTTCTATGGGGCAACTGCGTTTAACCAGCCGCTTGGGAGTTGGAATACGGCTGCGGTGACCACCATGAACAATATGTTTCGAGAAGCCAGCAGTTTCAATCAAGCCATTGGCGATTGGGATGTTGGTGAAGCGACGCGCTTACTAGACATGTTTACAGATGCAAGTGCATTTGATCAAAATTTAGGGAATTGGAATTTGGAAAAAGGGTACATCATTGAAAATTTTTTCACGAATAGTGGGATGTCATCCAGCAACTACGATAAAATGTTAATTGCTTGGGAGAAAAAAACCTTGTCAGGCCCAGCTTGGTGGCAACCGTATGTCTCATTAAATGGCGGGCCGAGCTATTGCCATTGTGAAGAAGCTAGAAGGCTCATCGAAACGAGGTCTTGGCGTTTTGCAGATGGAGGAAAAGATTGTACCAATAAAGAATTTATCACTACGTGGCGAACGACAAGTGCCAACGAGAGCATTACCATTCCTACCTTTTCAGGAGAGACCTACAATTACCACGTAGATTGGGGCGATGGGAATACAAGTGCCACGCAAACGGGCGATGCCACGCATACCTATACGAGTGCTGGAACATACATGGTGACGATCACGGGTGAGTTTCCGCGAATCTATTTTAATAATGCAGGGGATAAGGCAAAAATCCGAAGCATTGAACAATGGGGAACCATCGCTTGGTCATCCATGGCGCATGCATTTGAAGGATGCGTAAACCTGACCAACAATGCCACCGATCAGCCCGATTTAAGGGAGGTTACGGATTTGAGTAGCCTGTTTAAAAACGCCACTTCCTTTGATGCGAATCTAGGAAGCTGGAATGTGGCAACCATTACTACCATGAGTAACCTGTTCGATAGCAGTGGCCTTTCAGAGGCGAATTACGATCAAACCTTAATTGCATGGGAGGCGCAAGATTTACAACCTGGAGTAGATTTAGGTGCCGCAGCATTGCGCTATTGCAATGGAGCAACTGCCCGACAAGCCATCATCGACAATTTCTCTTGGACCGTTAGTGGAGATGTGGCGTTTTGTGAAAGTGAATCTTTCCAAACAAGGTGGCAGGTGAGTAGTGGAACAATCACCATTCCTACCAACCCAGCCTACACCTACCATTACACCGTTGATTGGGGAGATGGCACCTTGGAAACGGGGCTTACAGGCGATGCCACACATACCTACGCGACAGCAGGAGCCTACACTGTAAAAATAGTTGGGGACTTTCCTGCCATTTATGTCAATCAATCTGGAGATGTTGCGTCTCAACTCCAACGCATTGAACAATGGGGCACCATTCGTTGGAAGAGTTTCGACAGAGCTTTCTATGAGTGTGTAATCCTTGAATATTCCGCTTCGGATGCCCCTGATTTAAGCGAGGTAAAAAGCATGAATCGAGCCTTTTCGAGAACATCGTTCTTTAATGGGGATTTAAGCAATTGGGATGTGAGCGGCATTGACTCCATGAGTGCTACATTTGAGTCTGCTATGGCCTTTAATGGTGACATCAGCAATTGGAATGTGTCGAATGTGAAAGACATGAGCTGGATGTTTGACAACGCGGCCCAATTTAGGAGAGATATTAGTGGCTGGAATGTCGCTAGCCTCGAGAACATGGAAGGCATGTTTGAAAGTTTTCCATTCCATCCTCTTGTAAACTTAAGTGCTTGGAACGTATCGAATGTCAAGAATATGCGGAGGGCTTTCGCATTCTCGCGTGACTTCAATCAAGACCTCAGTAATTGGGATGTCAGTAAGGTTGAAAATATGGACAGTATGCTTTGGAGATCCTCCAAGTTTGACCAGAACTTGGGCGCTTGGAATCCTGCTAACGTCACTACCATGGACAATATGTTCGAGGAAAGTGCCATGAGTGCGGATAACTATGACAGCACCTTGATCGGCTGGTCAAGTAAAACGCTCCAACACAATGTGACTTTGGGCGTCAAGGACTTACTGTATTGCAATGCGGTGGCAGAACGGCAAGCCATCATCGACAATTACGCTTGGACCTTTGATGGGGATATCCAACTTTGTGCGGATGATGCCTTTGAAACGATTTGGGAAGTAGGTGCCCACCAAAAAAGTATCACCATTCCTACCAATCCAGCCTATGCCTACAATTACACCGTCGATTGGGGCGATGGCACTGTGGAAACCAATTTTACAGGAGATGCCACACATACCTACGCGACAGCAGGAACCTACACCGTAAAAATTGATGGGGACTTTCCGGCCATTTATGTCAATAACTCTGGAAATGTTACTTTTCAACTCCAACGCATTGCACAATGGGGCCATATACGTTGGAAGAGTTTTGATAGAGCTTTCTTTGGATGTTCAGACCTTGAGTTTCCAGCTTCGAATGCCCCTGACTTAAGCGATGTAAACAATATGAATCGGGCCTTTATGGGAGTAGGGGCGCTTCATGGCAATCTAAGCAATTGGGATGTGAGCGGTATTGACTCAATGAGTTATACATTTCAGGGTGCATCAAACTTTACTGGTAACCTCAGTAATTGGAATGTGTCGAATGTGAAAGACATGAGCTGGATGTTTAATAATGCTTCGGTGATTGTAAGCGATATCCGTGACTGGAACGTGTCTAGCCTCGAGAATATGGAAGGAATGTTTGACGGTTATCAATTCAATCCAGACGTAAGTGCTTGGAATGTATCGAATGTCAAGAATATGAAGTGGGCTTTCACATCCATGTTTGGCTTCAATCGAGATCTCAGTAATTGGGATGTGTCGAATGTCAGAAATATGCAAGGAGCTTTCTCATTCTCGCAAGACTTCAATCAAGACCTCAGTAATTGGGATGTCAGTAAGGTTGAAAATATGGAAGGTATGTTTAGTGCTGCCTCCAAGTTTAACCAGAACTTGGGCGCTTGGAATCCTGCCAATGTCACCGCAATGGACCGTATGTTTAATGGAACTGCCATGAGTGCGGATAACTATGACAGCACCTTAATCGGCTGGTCAAGCAAAACGCTCCAACACAATGTGACTTTGGGAGCCAAGGACTTACTGTTTTGCAATGCAGTGGCAGAACGGCAAGCCATCATCGACAATTACGCTTGGACCTTTGATGGAGATATCCAGCTTTGTGTGGACGATGCCTTTGAAACGACTTGGGAAACGACTAGCAATGGAGAAAGCATTACCATTCCTACCAATTCAGCCTATACCTACAGTTATACCGTTGATTGGGGAGATGGCACCTTGGAAACCAATTTTACAGGAGATGCTACACATACCTACACGACAGCGGGAACCTACACCGTAAAAATAGATGGGAACTTCCCTGCCATTTATTTCCATGGAGGAGGCGATCGGCTAAAAATCAAGACGATTGAGCAATGGGGACGTATTGTTTGGGAAGACCTATCGCATGCCTTTAATGGCTGTAATGGGCTTGCCGTTAATGCCACAGATGCGCCAGACCTTTCTCAAGTCACTAGCCTGAACAATCTATTCAAGAATACAGGAAACTTAACCGGTGACCTCAGCAATTGGGATGTTAGTACCATCCAAAACTTTGCCTTCTGTTTCAATGGTTCCAACTATAACCAAGATATTTCGAGTTGGGATGTTTCTAATGGAGAGGGCTTTTTCGGCATGTTTTGGAATGCCCCACGATTCAATCAAGATATTTCGGGTTGGAATACCGCAAGTGCACAGAACTTTGGCAATATGTTCGTAAATGCGGTTGATTTTGATCAAAATTTAGGGAGTTGGAAGTTGTCAACGGTAACCAACCTCGCGAATATGTTTAATAATTCGGGCATGTCTATCGCGCGTTACGACAGTACGTTGATCGGCTGGGCCAGCCAAGGCCCTAACCCCAACCTTACCTTGGGTGCAGATGGCTTGGCTTACTGCATTGGTGCCACGGCTAGGCAAGCCCTGATCGATAACTTCACATGGACTTTCACTGGTGATCTGGCGTTTTGTGAAAATGAAGCCTTCCAAACGACTTGGGAAACCACGACCAATGGCGAAAGCATCACCATTCCTACCAACTCAGCTTACACCTACAATTATGCCGTGGATTGGGGAGATGGGACTTTTGAGACAGGTTTCACAGGAGATGCTACACATACCTATGCAACAGCAGGTACTTACACCGTAAAGATTGATGGAGACTTTCCTATCATTTATTTTCATGGTGGGGGCGATCGCCTAAAAATCAAAACGATTGAGCAATGGGGAAGCATCGTTTGGGAAGACCTCGCGCATGCCTTCAATGGCTGCAACGGACTTGCCATCAATGCCTCAGACGCGCCTGACCTTTCTCAAGTCACTAGCCTGAGTAACGTATTCAAGAATACAGGAAACTTAACCGGTGACCTCAGCAATTGGGATGTCAGTACCATCCAAAACTTTGCCTTCTGTTTCAATGGTTCCAACTATAACCAAGACATTTCGACTTGGGATGTTTCTAATGGTGAGGGCTTTTTCGGCATGTTTTGGAATGCCCCTCGATTCAATCAAGACATTTCCAGCTGGAATACGGCAAGTGCACAGAACTTTGGCAATATGTTCGTAAATGCGGTTGATTTTGATCAAAATTTAGGGAGTTGGAAGTTGTCAACGGTAACCAACTTCACGAATATGTTTAATAATTCAGGCATGTCTACACTCAATTATGACCGCACCTTAATGGGCTGGTCACAATTGTCACTGAGTCCGAATGAAACGATTGGCGTAACAGGGCTGGAGTTTTGTGCATCAGAGATCGAGCGCCAGAAAATTATGGATGACTTTAATTGGATTTTCGATGGAGATGCCAAGGATGCTGGATGCGACATTACAACTTGGACAGGCTCATGGGATAATGGCGTGCCCACGGCGAGCAAAACGGCGCTCATCAGAAGTACCTACACTAGCAGTAGTCAGGGAGCCATTTCGGCTAACCACCTTTGGGTAAGTCCAGGAACGCAATTAAACGTTTTGGGCGGTAACGCAGTGACCATTGCTGGAAACCTGAACAACCACGGCACAATCACTGTAGCAGAAGAATCCTCACTCATCCAAACTGCCAACAACCCTGATAATTCGGGTAAGGGTACCTATCAATACCTCCAAGAAGCGACAGATTTTCACATCGCTTATAATTATTGGTCATCTCCTGTACAGGAAACAACGATCAATGCGGTGTTTAACTCAACTGGTGCCTTCTTCTATACCTTTGATGCTAGCACGCAATCTTGGTTAGACGCAGCACAACACAGCACACTCGCTGCTGGTCAGGGCTTTACCGCTACAGGAACAAGCACGACCGCAACACCCATTACCCGAACCTTCTCCGACAATACGGGTTTTAATTCAGGCACCATCACGGTTACCCCTGCTTTTGATGGAGTAGCAGGCGTTGCAACGAACAATTGGAACCTGATTGGTAACCCCTACCCTTCTGGACTAGATGTAGGGCAATTTCTCACCGACAATGCCAGTGTGCTCGAAACGGCGGTTTACCTCTGGAGCTCTGATGGGGATGACTTGGATGCCGACAATTCGGATTATGCTACCATGAATTCATTAGGCACGGTCAATGCTGGTGGTAGTGGCGTAGCGCCAAGTTCGGCAACCATTTCCACTTGTCAAGGATTCTTTGTACAAACACGCGCTTCGGGAGCCATTACCTTTAATAATAGCCAACGCGTTGCCACCAATAATACTTTCCTGCGAACGGCAAATACAGGGCAAAAGTTGTGGTTAAACGTGAGTATGGACAATGAGGCGAATAATGAACTTTTACTTGGTTTTATGGAGGATGGCCTGCTGGGAAAAGATGCATATGATGCAACTAAGCTCTCGGGAAATCACCATTTATCTTTTTATTCCATGATGGATGAGTTGCCTTTCGCAATCCAAGGCTTACCTCCATTAAGCGATGAAATGGAGATTCCATTGGGACTTGAGGCCAAATCTGCTGGCACATTCACGTTCCAAATCAGTAAGTCACTGAATATCTCGGAAGGGACAAGCATTTACTTGTTTGATGCTTTGACCAATAGCCATGTCAATCTACAAGAAGAGACTTATACCATAGCATTGGCAGCAGGCGTATATGAGGGACGTTTTTCGTTGAAGTTGATTCCTGATCAAATAACTGCACTTGCAGAAACTCCACAAGACATGGGTATTGAGATTTATCCGAAAGATCAACAAATCCATATTCAGTTCAGGGATGAACAAGCGGCTCAATCGGAAATTTCGGTTTATGACTCGATGGGAAGATTACTTCAACAACAAACGAATCAAACGGATTTACACCAAACCATTGACATTCCGCGATCAGGCGTGTGGATTGTTCATGTCGCTAATCACGTTGGAAAAATCGCTAAAAAGGTTTTAATCATTCATTAAAGCCAATCAAGAAATGGGCAACGATAGAAAAATAACGTATCTTTCTATCAAACTAATTGCTTTTACTATGACCGAAGCTAGGTTGGCTATCAAATTTTTAAGCTTACTTCTTTTTTTCTGGGGTTCTCTCTTTCATGAATTGAAAGCACAGGAACCCCTTTTTTCTATTGAGGAAATTGACGAACAAATTCAACAGCTTCCTAAAAATAATACGGATACCATTTTAACTATCGTTCGCCCGTATTTGGACAAGGCAAAAGCAGCCAATTGGACCTTGGGAGAAGTATTTGGCAACTACTATTTTGCTTATGTGTATGCCACTAAAAATAAGTACGATCAGGCCACTCCATTGCTTTATAGGAATTTAGATTTGCTAGCGACCATGCCTGCTCCCAAGGCTGCGGACAGCATTCAGCTTAAATTTCATGGAAATACCTTGATCCGACTTGCCGAGGTCAGTTACTATACGGGAAAGACTGACAGTGTCATGCATTATGCGAATGAAGCTTTAAACGTATTGGAAAATACCAACTACTTGGCAGAGATTGTTGATGCAAAAAACTTCATTGGTGCGATTTACTATGGACGCGGTGAGTTGCAAAAAACAACTGAGGTATTTAAAGAGTGCTTGCAGATTCAGCAGCAATTGGGGAACCAAAAGGGAGTTGCTCGCATGTATAATAACTTGGGAGTGCTGGCAAAGTCGATGGGGAATTTGAATGAGGCCTTAAATTATTACTTAAAAGGATTAGAACTTAGTCGGGAGTTGAATAATATCCATCAACAAATCACCTGTCTGACCAATAGTAGCCAAATCTATTTTCAATTGAAGGAATATGACCGCGCCATGAATGTATTGCAGGAGGCGAAACAGCTCGCTGAGCAATACAATAACGAAAGCCTCATTGCCGATGTGTTGGATGATCTTGGTGACGTTCATAAAGAATTGGGGAATAGCGATTCTGCCTATCATTACTACCAAAAAAGTTTGACGATCTATCAACAAATTGACTTTCAGGGTAATGTAGCCTATGTGAATGAGCGACTCAGTAGCTTACTCATTGAAGAAAATCGACTTGAAGCGGCCAAAAGCCATATTGATCAAGGACTTGCCATTGCAAAGGAAATTAATATTCCGTACGATGAGACCTTGCTGTATTGCCGTTTGTTAGAATATTACCTCCAAAAAAAGCAACCTAGCAAAGCATTGCAGGCGAATCAAAAACTCTTGACGCTCATCAAACAAACAGAGGATTATGATTTACAAAAAACAGCTTATGGAGTCATTTACCGCGTTTTTGAGGCCAATGGGCAACACAAACAAGCCCTGGAGTACCTGAAAAAACACATGACGGCATCGGATAGCATTACCCATATTGATCGAACCAGAGATATTGCGCGAATTGAATATAGTTTTGAGCTGAAACAAAAAACACAACAACTAGAAGCACAACAACGCCAGCAAACCCTAGTGTATCAGCAAGAACTCGAAAAGCAACAATGGATGAAGTTAGCAGCTTTTGGAGTCACATTTTTTGTGATCGTGATTGCGGCAATCCTGTATCGCTCTTTTCAAATTAAAAAGAGAGATAATGAGGTCCTCTCCCATCAATCAGAGATGCTGGAACTCAAAAATGAAGAACTGCAAGTCTTGTACGAAAAAGAGCAAGCCATGATTGAAAAAGAACGTGAGCTGATGCAAGAGTCCATTGCCATTAAAGAGCGCCAATTGGCTACGGGTACCATGTTGTCTCACGAGAAAAATGCATTATTCAATCAATTACTCAATTATTTCCAACAGCTCAAAAGTGATGTTTCCGATGAAGGATACAAAAAAGTGTTAGAGGCCACCAAGCTGATTCGAGCCAACTTGAACATGCAAAATAGCTGGGAGAATTTTGTGTATCAATTTGAAAATGTACACCCGCACTTTTTTAAACGCATGAAGGAGGCTTATCCCGCTATTACCCCTAAAGAACTCAAATTTGCTTCGTACATCAAAATCGGTTTTAATAATAAGGATATTGCACAAGTGGCAAATATGAGCAACGATGCGGTGAAGAAAGGACTTTATCGCCTCAAAAAACGACTTAATTTAGCACCCAATGATGATTTGAGGACCTTTATTCTACAGTTTTCATAATTCAGTCTGCAATAAGGTGATACCTCAATGCATTAAAGATCGTGCAAATTGAGGCTTAACAACATAACTAAATATAATCAACTAGCTCATCATATTTAATCATGGGTTAGTTCTAAAATCTTTTCATCACCAAAATATCATCCAGACACAAGCTCTCATTTATGCGATTAACCGTGATTTGAATAGCATTAATCTATCAAATTCAGTCACTTATAGGTGAAAGTTTTAAATAACCTCACACTAAAAAGCACCTGCTAAAGCCATACACATAGTTTTTATGTATTTTTGTATAAATCATATTGTCTACTAGCTGATCTTGATGTTAATGTGAGCAATCTCTTTTTCCCATATCGTTTGTTGGCTTTTGGTGTACTCAGTTTATCAATGCTCATCGCTACTCCCTCCTTGGGACAAAGGCAAGCGCGAATGGATAGCTTACTAAATGCCTTCAAGCAAATCAATGAATCTAATTATTACACTACCATTCATGAATTAGTCACTTTTGTTGAGACTTATGATATGCCAATAGCGGAAAAAGAAAAAGCATTCACGCAAGCTTTAGGGAGGGTTAAGAAACTCCCGCTTTCTAAAGCTACTAAACTACTCAACGTTTGGCTATTACATTGGAAAATACAAGGTAGCTTTCAGCCAAAAGCGGTTAATCGAGATTCAAGTATTTTGTACTATCAAAAAGTAAAAAAGCTGTATACTGAGGCAATTGAAGCTAACAACACCTTACTGAAGGCGGATGCAGGACGCGCACTTTCTAGTTATTTTGCGATGTTAGAAAACTATGAAGAAAGTATCAGCTATGCCTTAGCATCAAGTTCCATTTATGAAAAGCTAGGGCATCATCAACAAGCGGTGTTGTGTTTGGTGGAAATCAGCCATAACAATTACAAGGCAGGCAATATGGAATTGGCCTTGAAATACATGTTAAAAGCCGAAGAATTGGGACTCCGCCAACATCGTTATTCCTACATGTACCTGAATACCATTGGTTTAGCTTTGCGTAACCTTGGTAGAAATGCGGAAGCAATTGAAAGCTTTGAAGAAGTACTCGAAATTACGAAAGCGGTAGGCGATAGTGTTTGGATTGGATTAGTGATGGGAAATATTGGCGATGTGTACCTCACACTGAAACAGTATGAAAAAGCACGGCCCTTGTTAGAAAAGGATGCGTATTATTCGTTAAAACATGGCGCAAGAGCAAATGCCATTATCACCCTAAACCGCTTAGGGGATGTACATCAAATGCAGGGGCAATTTGAGCAAGCAAAACGATATTATGATCAGGCGATATCGCTACTTGAAGCAGCTAGTGTTGATATTGCTGACACGGAGGCCTTCCTATTAACTTACACCAATCTCAGTAGTTTTCATGCGCGTTTTGGCAGCTATGATTCTGCCTATTATTATGATCAAAAACTGCTTGCAGTGAAAGACTCTCTTCACCAAAAAAACGTGACGGCTAAAGTATTGAAGGTGCAAAATAAGTTCGACTTAGCACAAAAACAGCAAGAGCTGAATCAATTTAAAAAAGAAACTGAATTACAACAAAATCTCCAGCGACTAGAATTCCGAATTATTTCTGGCGGTTTTATTGCTGTCATGATTTTTTTGGCAATGGTATACCACAACTACCTCCGACAAAAGAAAACGAGTGAAGCGTTATTGAATCAAAAAAAGCGGATTGAAGAACAAAATAATGAAATTACCACTCAAAATGAGGAAATGAAATCCCAAAGTGAACTACTCATTGAGCAGAATGAAACGATTACAAAACTCAACTATAAGCTAGCAAAGAAAGTAGAGGAAAGTACCCAACAACTCAATCTCCGAAACGATCAGTTCAAAACATTTTTGTATCAAACCTCTCATCGCCTAGTCAGTCCATTGACCAGCTTAAAGGGTTTGAACGACATCATTATGCGATTGACTACTCAAGATGGCGTAAAGGAGAGTGTGCTACATTCCAACCAAGTGATTAATCGTTTTGAGGATATGCTTCGGAAAATTAGCCATGTCATTGAGATTGAATACGATCAGCAAGCGGTGGAAGCGTTTGATTTATTGACGCTAGTTCATAAAACCATCACTTACTTTTTAGATAAAACTTCGCGTTACCAATCTATCGCGATTCACACGGAGGTGCCCAACACCCCCATCATACTAAATTCAGAAAAGATATTTTTTAGAATTCTGATTGAAAGTATTTTAGAAAATGCCTTTGATTTCTCTTTAATCCATTCCAATGAAAAAGCGCAAGTTGCCCTTTCCGTGCAGGAAGAAACTCATGCATTTTTGATTAAAATCGAAGATAATGGCCCTGGCATTGATCATGTTGCACAGGTTTTCAAGCCCTTTTTTGTGGGGCATGAAGCCTCTAAAGGAAATGGAATCGGATTGTACATTGCCCATTTAGCGGCATTAAAAACAGGAGTAACGATAGATTTTACCACCAGCAAACTCGGAGGCACAACTGTCACATTAACCGTACCTAAATCGCTTCAAGTCAAAGCCTCTGACTAATGTGATCCACACCTTCAAAGGCTTTGATTTGGCAAACTATTCTACAAAAGTGCTCACCTTAGTAACCGATGAGGCATAAAAATAGCCTAATCCACTTCCGGAGATATTACCCATTACATTTGCTGGTGGGCTGCTTAAACCAAATGGATCACGCGGTTCACTTTCTGTCAGTAATTGATCATAAAATTCTGTAAAATCCTTTTCAACGACATGCATGACGAGCGTGATGCTATCTCCTACCGTTGCAGCAGGCTCGTAAATTTGATAGAATAGGAAATCTTCAAATTCTTCTGTTAAAAACTCATCATCAAAAACTGTGACTTTATCAATACTATCGGTTTCCAAGGTTTCATTGACATAGACTTCCATTAAATAAGTGTTTTCAACGGCAAGGTTTCCTGTTCCCCAAAAGTAGAGATTAGTCACTTCTATGATTTCCCCTTCTTCATCTTCCTCTTCCTCATTAATGGCAACCAAGGCATCGAGTTGCGCAGCAGCTAACAGGGTAGAAGTCGCTCGGAAAACCGTTTCATTAGCCAAAGGAGTGGCAAGGGTAATGGTTAATTCATAGGTTTTACCCGCTTCTCCAGCAAATGGATTAGATTCGTAAATTCCCGCACTACTTTCTGTAAAGGTATAGGTCGTGCTGCCATCCGAAACAGTAACCGTTGCGTTTTCAACAGGCACTGGAGCCGCTGGATTAAAATAATTCGCTGTCTCAGTAAGTTTGATTTGATGCACTTTCAACTCATCCGTTATTCTCCCCTCCACTACTAGCCGAATTTGATCATTTTCTACAGGCCAATCGATCACTTGTTCACAACTCGCCAACACGATGAGCGCACTTAAGGATAAAATCCCAACGATGTATTTTTTAAAATTAGCTTTCATTGGTGTAAAAATAAAGGTTAGAAGTTGAAGTTATAAGCAATAGTGGGTACCCATCTAAAAACGGTATATTGTACTGCTTCTGTTTGAGTAGGATTATCTTCATTAGGACGGAAGGTAATGATATTGGCATTTTGTCTGCCATACAAGTTATAGACAGAGAAGTTCCAAGAGCCTTTCACCTTAGCCGTTTTATTCTTTTTCTGTTGCAAGGTCACGCCAATATCCATGCGGTGATAATCAGGCATTCGATCGCCATTTCGACCCGTATACGATGGCACAATCACATTGCCATAAGTAAATCTACCAGATGGCGTGGTAAAGGGTAAACCAGAATAATAGACCCAATTCGAAGAAATGGACACGCGCTCGCTGATTTTGTAGTTTCCTACAATGGAAATATTAATCGGACGATCGTAATTGGAACGATACCGTTCTCCCCGATTCACGCCTTGAATTTTACGGAAAGTATTGCTCCACGTAAAGCTAAACCAACCCGTAAGTTTTCCAATCGGCTTTTTCACTAATAATTCAACGCCATAGGACGAAGCCGTACCAAAACGAAGTTCGTTTTCCAATTCTTCATTGAGTAATAACTCTGCATGATCTCTAAAATCTATTTGGTGATCGATGTACTTGTAATAGGCTTCAATAGAAGTTTCGATTTTGTTATTTGCAAAGTTGCGGAAATAACCTAACGAAAATTGATCGGCCACTTGAGGTTCTACATTCGGAGAAGCTTGGAACCACACATCCAAAGGCGTTCCGCCCAGTGAGTTAGAAGCCAATTGCAAAAACTGATGCGCACGCACATAACTACCCTTAATCGAAGAAACCGCATTGATGCGATAGTTTGCGGCCACTCTTGGTTCAAACCTCAGGTAAGAATGGTAGATTTCTCCCTTTTTGCGCGGGATGGAATCGGTTCGTTCAAAGTTATTGTAAACGTATTGTACCCCTGGACCAATATTTTGAAATAAGGCAAGTCGCCCACCGTAATTTAAGGTGAAACGATCCGAAACTTCGTGCTCATTGCTGATGTAAACGCTATGTTCTAGCGAATTTGCTCTGGTAATTTTGGTCGTTGCTTCGGTAGCCTCTCCTGCTTTTACGGTAACTTTTCCAGGATCAATTTGATGATACGTACTGCTAAATCCAAAAGTTAGGTTATGCTTTTCGTGTAAGAACCAATCAAAGTCAGTTTTAACGGTATAATCTGTTAAGGTAGCATCCCACGTAAAGCGAAAATCATTATCGCCCGTACCTAATCGGTAGTTATATCGGCTATAAATAAAGGAAGTATTGGCAAAGAGCTTCGATGAAAACACATGATTCCATCGGGCGGTAGAGGTCATATTACCCCATCTGAAATCAAGCTCAAAATCATCTTTTATTCCAAAAACATCCTTCCCAAAATAACCCGAAACAAATACGCGGTCTTTTTGACTAAGTGTGTAATTTGCTTTTAGGTTGAGGTCATAGAAAAACAAGGTAGAGTTATCCACATTTTCATTATTTCCCAACTTTGCGATAGCATCTGCATAGGTTCTTCGGCCTGAAAGAATCACCGAACCTTTATCTTTTACAATGGGCATTTCCAAGGTTGCTCTAGCTGCAATGGGGCTAATTCCGCCACTCGCACTGAACTTTTGATTATTCCCTTCCTTCATTCGGATATCCAATACCGAAGATAAACGGCCACCGTATTTGGCAGGCATATAGCCTTTGTACAATTGCACATTCTTAATGGCATCATTATTAAAGGTAGAAAAGAAACCAAGGAGGTGCGAAGGGTTGTAAACCACCGCTTCGTCGAGCAAAATGAGGTTTTGATCTGGCCCGCCACCCCGTACGCTAAAGCCCGAACTCGTTTCAGAAGTGGTTTGAACACCAGGCAACAACTTAATCACTCGGATAATATCCGCTTCACCAATCGCTGGAATAGACTCGATGGTTTTGGCACTGAGCTTAGAAAGCCCCAAGTTATTTTCTGAAATGTTCTGATCCTCTTTTTCTGCGGTAATGACGACCTCTTCGATTAAGGAACTTTCAGGTTTAATGCGAAAGTTTTTCTCAATGTTTTTAGTCAATTGGAGGTCAAATTCCTGCGATTCAAACCCCGTGTAGGAAATCTGAAGTTTGTAGTTGCCTTCAGGTAATGTGATGGAGTAAAAACCGTAAAGATTCGCCACTGCGCCTAAGCTCGTACCTTTTACCTGAACGGTTGCACCAATTAACGTTTCGCCAGTTTCATCATCTGTAATGTAACCACTTAGGGTATACTTCGACTGGCCTTTGATGTCGCCTAGAGCAAACATCAGAAGTAAAAAACAGAGCGTTACGCTCGCTAACTTATTCATTTCTAATTAGGTAAAGTTTATTATTCAGTTTTTGGATTTTCAGTTGATGTGTCGAACAAATCACCGCTAGTATTTCATCGAGCGATTGTTCTTGAAACTCAGCATTTAGCAGTTTATGAGCCACCTGATCTGACACTTCAATGGAAACTTGGAAATGATGCGAAAGCGCTAGCACCACATTTTCCAAGGTTTCCTGCTTAAATAAAAAGTGTTGTGTTTGCCACGATAATAGATTGTTTCGAGTAAATGCCAGTTTTGTCAAACTGTCTTGAGCAGGTTGGTAAATAGCAATCTGGTTTTTCGTTAAGCGGATGCGTTGATTGGGAGATCCGACTTCCACAATTCCCTCCACAACGGCTACCTCAGTATGCGTTTTTTGTGGACTAACTAAAAAGGATGTACCAACTACCTTAATTTCGATTTTTCCACTTGTTACTTGAAATGGCTTTGCCTTATTTTTTGCAACAGCAAACAGCGCGCTGCCCTCAAGTACTACGTTTCGATCAGACGCATTAAACTGATGATCTAGTGTGATTTTTGCACCTTTACGGAGCGTTACTTTTGAGCCATCTGTTAACCATACTTCTTTACTTTCAGTAGTTGCGGCATAGCTCAGCGTATTTTTTTGCCTAGAATATTGGGAAAAATAAACCAATGTGCCCACGAGTAGCATAACAGCTAGACTTGCGGCAATTTTCAGGTAAGGCCAATGCTTATAGTCAATCGAGGTGAGGCGCTTACTGATGTGCTGCAAAGCGAATCTTTTATTGGGCACATACAACTCGTGATGTTTGCCATAGGCTTGCCAAATGGCTTGAAGCATAGCATACTCATTGGCATTCGCTTCAGCCTCATTCACCCAAGCTGCGACTTGCCGCTGTTCAGCTTCGGATGCCTCTCCTTTAAAGTGTTTATGGATAATATGGTACGCGGGTCTTTCCATCATAATCACTTAAAAGACCTGCATACTTTTAACTACCCTAGCGAGATTTTAATTTTTTTTATCATTAGTATTTATCACGAATGGTTTATTATGTAAAAATGTCACCTCTTTTTCCGTCTCTTGAAATTAAAACTCAAACCGATACGAAACGCTGGGTATCCAACCGAAAATGGTATATTTTACCGCTTCCACGCGATTGGTACCTTCCACAGATCGGAAGGTGAGGAAATTGGCATTTCTTCGGAAGTAGAGGTTGTAAATGGTAAATAACCAGCTTCCTTTAATTTTGGCTTTGTCCTGCTTTTTGCTCCGTAATGCAAAACCGATATCTAAACGATGATAGGTAGGAAGGCGGTCTTGGTTGCGATTTGTATAAGTAGGCACAACGACATTGCCATAGGTAAATCGGCCTGTAGGCGATGAAAAGGGCAATCCGCTAAACAACACCCAATTGATTCGAAAGTTCTTAAAAGCATCTACCGCATACTTTCCTGAGATGGAAAGGCTAATTGGGCGATCGTAGTTAGAAGCGTAAGTCATTCCATTATTTAATTCACTGCTCTGAATTAAAGAGCGACTCAGGGTAAGTTGAATGCCACCAGTCAATTCACCTGTGGTTTTATTGACTCCTAACTCTAGGCCGTAAGCTCGAGCTGTGGCGCTGCGCAATTCTCCATCTAGCTGCTCGTTGAGTAAAAGTTCGGCATTATCCTTAAAATCAATTTCATTTTTAACGCGTTTGTAATACCCTTCAATTGCTAAGGCAAATGAGGATTTACCCAAATCTTTAAAATACCCTAAAGAGAGTTGATCGGACTTTTGTGGTTCCACATTGGGAGAAGCCAGAAACCAAATATCAAGCGGGCTTCCTATCAGTGAGTTTGCTGCTTGACTCACATATTGGACAGATCGGTTATAACTAAATTTTAAAAAACTGGATGAATTCAATTGATAGCTGGAAGAGAATCGAGGTTCAAGATTATAGAAAGCGTTGAAAATCTCCCCACGTTTACGATGAATTGAATCGACCAAATGATATTCCTGATCAAAAATAAATTGGGTTGTTGGCCCAATGTTGTGGAATGCCGAAAATCGTAAACCTCCAATTAATTTCAGTTTAGTATTCACGTCTTTTTCGACCTCTACATAAAGGGCACTTTCAATGCCGTGGGTATGATTCAAGTTTGCAGAGATATTTTCTTTGGGATTACCAAAATTAATGAAGGAAAGAAAAGCGGGTTCTATGGTATGATAAGCCGTATTAAATCCAAAATTAAAGCTAGTCTGATTGTCTAAAAAGTAATCAAAATCAGCTTTTAGGGTGCTGTTTCGAAGTCTGGTAAACCAATTAAACTGGAAGGCTGAAAATTTTGTTTCTAAATCATAGCCATAATCGCTATAAATGAATGAGGTATTGAGAAATAATTTGGGATTGAAAATGTGATTCCAGCGTGTGGTAAACGTATTATTTCCCCAACTAAACTTAAAGGTATTTTGGGAAAGTCGAAATTGGTCTTTCCCAAAATAACTTGACACATACAGGCGATCTTTTTTCCCCAATTGGTAATTCGCTTTTAGATTCAAGTCATAAAAAAAGAGGCTGGTTCCGTCAACAAGGTTATTTACGAGTAAATCTAAGTAAGTGCGCCTGCCCGACAGCATGAACGAGCTTTTGTGCTTTTTAATCGGTGCTTCTAAGGTAAAATTCACCGTCATTGGCGTGATGCTGCCTCTGCCAGCTAGCCGCTGATTATTGCCTTCTTTCATTTGGATGTTGGTGACCGAAGCCAATCTGCCACCATACTTGGCAGGAATACTTCCTTTATAGAAGGAAACCTTGTTGAGTGCATCGGCATTAAAGATGGAAAAAAAGCCTACCACATGCGTGGGATTATACACAATCGCTTCATCTAACAACATCAAGTTCTGATTGGGTCGACTGCCCCTTACGCTAAATCCAGCACTCGATTCACTTGTCATTTGTACACCCGCTTCCCGCTGCAATAGCCGTAACACATCACTTTCTCCAAACAAACTGGGTGAATCGTAAAATTGATTGGGGGTTAACACGATTTTCCCAAATTGAGGATCAGCGCGATCAGGTTCTTGGAACGCTTCTACCGTTAATTCATCCAACTGTATCGTTTTTTCTATTAAATGAATATCCCGTTTTAGGTCTTTAGTGATATCAATTTCAAGTGTAATACTTTGATAGCCTAAATAATTGATTTCTAAACTATTCCTTCCTTTAGGAACGGCTAAAGCATAGTAGCCATACGCATTGGTAATCACACCTTGTAAGGTTCCTTGGATGCGGATAGTGGCACCAATAAGCTGTTCGCCAGAATGCTGATCGAACACGGTACCGCTAATGACATACGTGTGCTTTTCTTTTTTGGTGAGAATATAGTTTCTCCCAATTTTTTTATAGGTCAGGTCTGTGTCTTGCTCAATTTTTTTCAGGAGCGCCACGACTTTCCATTTGCCAGCAGGCAATAATATACGTGATGTAGGTATAAGTTGAGGATCGTAAGAAAGCTGAACTTTCGCCTTGCTCAGTATGCTTAAAATGCGCTCAACGGAAAGGGAATCCGTTTGGGTTTGATGGTGAACGTAGCCTTCTTTTTGGGCGTAGGCAGGAAGGCTACAGATGAACAGCATAAATACACAGACCCAATACTTCCTAGCTAGTCGAATCCAGCAATTGGAGCACATCATTTGGTGCATTGTTGAAGATTATTTAATGAGATAAGCATTTGCTCCTAAAGATTCTACTTTAACAGAAAGCGTTGCCTCAATAATTTGAATTACTTCATGGAGTGCTTGATTATCAAATGTGGTTGTGATGCGGCGACCTGCTAAGCTCTCATCGATGGTAAGCTGAATTTGATAGTAGTTTTCTAAATCTTGTGCAAAGGCATGGATATCGGCATTATTGAAGGTGAGAATCCCTGTTTTTAATGCGCGAAAATTGGCATTCTGATTTGCTGCTTGCTTGAGCTTGCCTGTTGCTTTATGATATACCGCTTTTTCCCCTGCGTTCACCGTTGTATTGTGATGATCATTCGCTAAAGCGACTGTACCTTCCTCAACTACTAAAATCAATTCTTCTTCCGCATCATTCACCAAAAAAGAAGTACCTAAAACCGTAATTTTTGACTGCGCTACTTCAATATGAAAAGGCAAATCCTTGTTTTCGGCAATGTCAAAAAATGCTTTTCCTTTAAGTTGAATCGTACGATTGCTTTGTCCGTACCCCTCCCTAGTGAGCATCGAAGCGTGAGGCGCTAACACCACAGAAGAACCATCTGTGAGTAGTTTAGAAAGTTTTTTTGTACCAGTTGTCGTGGTTTCTGCTTGAACAAGTGTAGTTGAATCTTTCTCATAAAATCCCCAATACCACACAATTCCAATTCCTAAAACTAAAATGGCTGCCAACCTAGCGACCCAACCCAATTGAATGCGTTTTACGTCTTCAGCAGTGTGTGCATCTATTCGTTCCCATGCTTTGGTTAAATCGGGCTGGTAAGTAGAAGCTAGCGATCCAAATTTATCCCAAATGGCTTGGAGCTGTTCAAACTCGGTTGCGTTTTCAGTAGACCAACGTGTTACTTGATCTACTTCTGCACTCGATGCTTTCCCCTTAAAGTAGTTCGTTAATATGCTATAATCTGGTTTTTCCATTAATGTGCAATCATTAGTAAAGTAATAAAGATGAGAAAGCCCCTACTCGTTATAAACGCTCTCATGATTTTAAACGCTTTTGAGATGTGATACTCCACCGTTTTTTTAGAAATATCGAGTTTGGTAGATATTTCAGCATAGGTCAACTCAGAGTGGCGGCTTAACGAAAATACGAGTCGCGTTTGTTGAGGTAAAAGTGCTTCGGCATCTTTTAAGGCATCTGAGAGTTCATTGTACTCTACATTATTGTGGTTATCGCCTCCTTTCACCACATGAAGTGCATGTTCAATCGGTTCATGCCTTTTATTTTTTAATGATGAGTTAATATAGTTGATGCATTTGTTTCGTACAGCACGCGACAAGTAGGGGTAATACTCTTTGATAGCAGACTTATGGCGATTTTTCCAGATACTGATAAATACATCTTGAACAATTTCTTCTGATGCTTCTGGATCTGAAATTATTTTTAGCGCATAGTGGGTCAGCTTGGTGTAATACTGATCAAAAAGCCAATTTAGGGCCTTCTTATCTCCTTTTTTGAGCTTCTCTGTGATCTCTAAATTAGTCATTGCGCAAAAATAATAATTTTTTCACTAGGGTAAACGCTCACTAGCTGGACTATTATGGTGAATATAAAGCAATCTTTCAATTATAACTGAGCACGTTGTAAAACTAAGTAAGAATACGCTTGATTTACAGCGGATAAGTGATCAGAAAATAATAAGTTTGATATAGTTTATGCTCGATAACTTAATTACTAATTCCACTTATAATTCATGTTTAACACTCAACGTTTTAAAAATGAGAAAAGTAATTTTAATCTTCGGTTTAGTATTAGCAAGTTTTCAATTTGTATCAGCACAGTCTACACCTGCACCTCAATTTAAAGTAATCACTGTAGTTGAATCAATCGTTCCTGGCGGCTTAGGTCGTTCCCGTTTAATTGAAAATGGCACGGAATTAAATATTGATGAATTTACCACAGAAAGAACAGATGGTAAAAAAAGCGGTCAGGGGAAAATTAAGCGAAAAGATGCAAAAGTAGATCGGTTTAAAGAGTCTAAGCTATTAAACTTCTACAGTTTTGGTGGAATTAATTTTCAGAATATTGCGTCAAATGATGCTTTAATTGCCTCAAAATTAAATCAGCTATCAGAAGAAGGTTGGGAGTTGGTATTTGTAACTAGTGGTGTAGAAAGTGACTCTGGAGCCTCAGAAGATATTGATCCAGGAGCTGGCACAGGTATTTTTATCACGCGATTTATCTTTAAAAAGAAACCTCAATAGTGTTTATCACGAATAAGTAGTAACATTGTTTTTTCAACCAGTTGGGAGCTTTATACAAGCTCCTTTTTTTGTTTCTAACGCATACCGCCGTGAATCTAAAAAAGCTAGATGCTGGATTGCTGCACTTATTCACCTGTTCTTGTCTTTCATGGAAATAAATAACGACAGCAAATTAACACTTAGGTCTTTCGCTTATGCTCAAGATGAAAGTGAGAATTGCTGACCTTCTTATTATTCATGTAATCGATTCGTGCTCGATTGTTGGGTATTATAATCTACAAATGACTTATTAATATCATAAGGATTTGCCATAATGTAGGTATCGTAAAAGGCTTTCATGCCTTCCTGATCTTCCAAGTAAGTAGGAGGATTATCATTTGAGCTTTCCTGACCAAGGTAACC
>JBMYQA010000021.1:0-37664 GCA_049600855.1 Flammeovirgaceae bacterium
AAGGCTCAGAAGCCTTGAATAGCGGATTTAAGTGTTAAACCATCGGGTAGAGTACAGATAAGGAACTCTAACTACATAAAAAGGATGAAAAATCTCTAACGGTTTTCAGTGATTATTGAAGCATGTAATGAGAATCGTCACTTTATCTATTTTGTATGCAATGTTATTAGGTTTATATTATATTTAATAGGATTATTTGAAGATTGAGCTTGCGTCATTGATTGCTAAAGTCGATTAACGTGGTAAATAATATCAAATTTATCCCCTATTTATGCCAATATCATGAGGAGAGGTAGCTAAATCTAAAAAAATATATTAATACGTATTCATGTATTACATACTTAGTATTTTGTACTTAGAAATACTTAGTTTTGAATTATCAAATTATTTATAAAAGAAAGATATAGTTATTAACTCACTTAAAATGAATGAATTATGAAAGTAAAAATCTTAGGCTCCATCTTACTTATTTTTAGCACATTATACGTATTTGGACAGTATGATGCCAGAAATATTGAACAGAAATTAAAAGCAATTCAAACAACACAAGCAGAATATGATTATATGATGATTGGGTACCAAGAGCAACAAGCTTTTGGTTTAGATATGAAAGCTGGATATGAACTCCATAATGAGTATTCGGCAGAAATTACAGGGTATGTTTTTACAGCCAAAGACTTGATTCGTAAAGAAACTAATCAATATGTCGGTACAATGATTCATGTAAAAGCTCCAAATGGTAAAGAAGAATACATTGGCATCCCTTATATGAATGAAGATTTAATGGATATTCATAAGGTACACCTCACCTATATTATGCGAAATAAACGTCTATACAAAGCCTATTCTGAGTTTTATACAAAAAGAATGGCAGTAACAGCTGCAAAATCATTTTAATTACTCCACTAACTAACCATTCGTGATAAACACTATTAAACAGAATACTTAATTTACAGATATTATGAAAACGATAATGATAACCTTTAGTATTATGTTTACCGCATTAATGGCTACAGTGAGCACAAGTAATGCACAAAACGTGAAAGAACTGAATAAAACATTGCCAACTACTAAGGGCGAGTATACCTTTATGTTAGAAGGGGATTTAGATTTGGGAAGACAACAGCAGTATTCGGGGATAAACCAATACAATGATTATATTGGGGAATACATATTTACCTCTATGGATATCATTGAAGACTTAGCCTATCGTTACGTAGGTACTGTTGTAATTATTACTAACAAGAAGGAGAAGCAAACAGTTATCTGCATTCCATATAAAAACGAACAATTAATGGAAACACATAAAAGGCATTTAAGTCAGTTATTTAAGCACCCTCGTTTAGCAAAAGCCTATACAGAGTTTATGGCTCGAAGAGCTGCTTTTAGTAGTGCCATTAGTCATGTGTTTTCAAGAGGTAAATAATCGTAGCTAGACTTTATCAGTCAATTTTATATCACATCAAATAGCGAAGGCAATCAAGAGCTGCTCGATGGTTGTGTGACATGATTTTTTAAGTATCAGCATATCAGAAAAAAGGCCAAATAAAAGACTAGTAAAACTTATTCATGAACAAATCTGTATAAACAAATTTCCCTTTATGGAGTAGGTGATTCATAGCAAGAGAAAAGACAATTTTATCATTAAAATAATATCAGAAAAGGGCCATTTTATTTGTTAAAATATTATAACGATATAACTATAAAATTATGCAAAAACGAATTCTTCTATTCATGGCTTTGTCTACATTTTGTCACCAATATGTATATGGGAATGGTGATGGTAAAACGACACAGTTTCAAGGTCAAATATTGACTCAGCTTTCAAAAAGTGAATTTCTTCATAAAGCGGGGAAATGGGTGAGCTTTCATTTAAAGTCGCAAGAAGAGGCTACTATTGATCGTACGCTTGGCTATATTGTTGCGACGTGCACTAGAAAAGTATTTATTGAATTCTCAGGTGTTCCAGTGCCTATGATGTTACACTATACGTTAGAACTGAAAAATCGTAATGGTGAAGTAACTTATTTAATTTATGATATCAGTTACGAAAGTATTCCAGATGATGGATATCACCCCAATGTTATTCATGTAGACCACTGGAAAGGTTTAAAAAAAGCTGGTGTATCGCCTTCAATATCGAGTAAGTATCGGTTAAAAACAATTGTAGAAGTTGGAGAAGTGATTGGGCATATTTCTTCTTATTTAGGGACAAAGTCATAGCAGTTTAAACAAAAAAATTAAAACTTTTCAGTGCCTGACTTGACTAAATATCCGAAGTAATTGCCAAACTAGAAGCATGTTCATGCGTTTATACCGCTTGGATGTGCTTTTGTTTTATACCGATTATACTTGCTGAATTGAAGTGAAATTTAGCGTGCTGATTCAAAAAAATAAGTAAGCCTTATGTAAAGACTTACTTATCCAAATTCCTTTCAGAGTTGATCTTTTTTAGTTAACAAAGAGCTAGGTCTAATTCGGAAGTACATTCAATAAAAAACACCAACTCTGAGTCGGTTACCAAATTTAACTATTAGAACAGTGCAAAAGTGAGGAATAGAAAGAGATCAGATCGGACTTAGTGAATACCAAAAAGGACTTTTGATAAACATAATGCTCTAAAAAAGTGTGTTTATGCGCTTAGATTAGAGCTTTCTCATTTCCCATTCATCTACTTCTTTTTTCTCTGAGCTGAAATTAATTCCAATAGCAATCATGGCTTTACCCTTTCCTAGATAAGGTTTGGAAACTCTACTGAATTTAGATACGCCAGTAATGAATACTAAGCGCAACTTTTCATCTAAATCCTTAAGAATGGAATAAAATGTTTTTAGAATATTACGATGAGTATTGGCTTGGTCAAGATCATCTAAATAATCAATAATCGGTTTATCGTATTCGTCAATGAGAATGACTACACGACCAAATTTCTCAAATAACTTATTAATTAATTCTTTAAATTGATTATCATAACCTTGGCTGTTAAGGGAAATTTTATTTGCAGTAGCTTCTTCTTCTAATCGCTTATAAATAGCTCGTTCTAAACCCAATGTTTTATACCCCATGCTACTAAAGCCAATCTGAATGACTGGATGAGTTTGGTTCCAGTCCCATTGGTTTTCGATCCACAGTCCTTTAAATAGTTCTTTTTCCCCTCGAAATTATTCACTAGCAAACTCTTTCCAAACCTTCGCGGTCTGGATAGAAAATAATAAGAGCCTTCTTGTACGAGTTGGTGAATGTATTGAGTTTTATCGATGTATAAATAATTCCCCTCCCGTATTTTCTTAAAGCTTTGTAAACCAGTGGGTAGTTTTTTCATAAAGCTAAGATAGGTAGATTTTAAGTACCCCTCAAAAAAGAAACAGATTAAAATACTCGCTTATTTTCTGTGTGGTACTTAGTGTTTAAAAAACATAAAGCTATTTGCCATTTCTAAGTGCATATGACTTTGTGGGAATGGATTTCCCAATAAAAAAACCGAAGCCTAATGTAGACCTCGGTTTAAATTAACTGTAATTTAGCTTTACTTGAATGCGTTTATTCTACAAGTAGTTTTTTGCGTAATCGTTTTGCCGGAGTCACTAATTCGTAGATGTATAAGCCCGCTGGCAAGATGCTGCCATTGCTTCCTTTTCTATCCCAAGTCAACTCATGTTTACCAGCTTGTTGCGCGCCTGCGAACAGGGTGTGTACCTTACGACCAAGCTGATCGTAAATGTTGAACGCAATAGGCATGGCTTCTGGCAATTGATATGTAAAAGTAGTTTGCTCACTGAATGGATTGGGATGGTTTGGTGCCAATGAAAGTTCATTACTTATTTGCTCATCCAATTCCGATTCATCAATGCCACTTGGCGAAGAAACGGTAATTCGTGCGACATTACCCACTTTCACAATTTCTAAGGTAAGGGCTTCATAACCACTCGCAAATCCACTGGAGTTGTAGGTTCTCATATAGATCGTTTCTTTGGTGTATGTACCTAAGCCACCTAATTGAGCCAGCATAGTTAAGGTATGTGTATTCCCTCCTGGTAAGTTAACTGGATTGTCCTGAGTGACAGGTACTGTTCCAAACAAGCGACTAGCACTTAACCAACTCGGCCAATTGAATGGGTCGTAAGAGGCAACACCTGCTCCGCCGTTGTGGAACTGTAAATCAAAAGCAACAGAAGCAGCTTGAATATCAGCTTCTTGTGCATGATTGGCTTTTACCCAGCCTACAGGGTTTTGGTTCATGGTAAAGGTCCATGATTTATTTTCTGCAGGATTACCATTGGCAGCACGCACATTGGTGACGCTTGCCGTTAACGTAGCTCCTTCTAAGTAAGAAGCAGGGAAGTTGCTATTTGGTTTCAAGACAATCTTATTAGATACAGGATTCAACTGGGCAGCATCCAATGGAATGTCGTGAATGATTTCATCGAAGTCAAATGCAGGTGCCTCATTAGCCGCCCAGTTTACTGTATTTACAAAACTGGTGTTGGTAATGCTCCCTGTAAAATCATACAGCGCTTCGCCTGCAATATTGTCGTTTTCTAGTGGGAAATAAGCCACTAAATTTTGCTCATTACCCGTCAACTGACGCAGGTGGTTGTCACGAATTTGCGCTAACGAACGCGCAACGTTCCAAATTCTGATATCATCCAAGTTGCCCCGATAAGCATCACCCAAAGCTGATTGTCCAATAAACCAATCAACATTTGACTGATTATCAAACAAAGTACCTGAGGTACTGTCTACCGTACCTGAAGTAGCTAATTCACCACCAACGTAAATGCTTACCTCAGCATCGCCATCATACACGCAAACGACATGATTCCATGCGTTTTGTTGCAAGCGGATGGAAGCGGTTTGCCCTGCATGTTTTACATAACCATTTTGAACACTGATCCACGCTTGGTTTGCCCCAATAATTCCTTGCTCGTCACTATTGCTAATACTTGTTGGATTAACCCAAAACTCAATCGCGTAAGAACCTGAAACATTTAATGCTGGTTGTGCGGCAATTTCTGCTTTACTGTTGTGATTAGGCAAATTCAATGAATAAGGAGTGTATGGCTTACCTACTAATGGTCCTCGTAACTTCACATTGAGTGTAGTGACATCGTTCACATTCAAATCACCATAATAAGTGACGGAGATATTGCCATCTGTAGAAATGCCATTGTTTAATGGAGTGGTGAAGTTTACCCCTACAATTCCCGTATTTACACTACCTAAAATCCACGCACTTGGGTTACTCGTGGCCCAATCTTCACTAGATGTTCCACAGACGGGCACTAATCTGATTTCCCAATTGGCATCGGGTACATTAGCCATATTGTAATCAAAGCTGTATACTCCATCTGTAATGGTCATGTCCTCTTTCAATACTTCACTAGAAATCACACTTGAACTTCCTTGCTGTCGTCTTTCAACTCTGATTTTTGTAAATGACGACTGTACACCTACAGGTTGAAAACGGATAGGCAATGAGGATGAAGTGGAATTCACAATCCAGTTGGCTTCTGGTGCCAGTACGTTGATGTTTTCGATACAAGGCTGCGCAAATTCTACCGTTAACAAAACAGTGTCGCGTAAGCCAAGGTATTCAGGGCCGCCATAATAGCTTGGATCGCTGTCCATGATATTAAAATCATTGGTTAATGCAGCAGAACCAGTCATACAAGCAGATGCGACTACCAATGGAATTTGGTAAATTTTGGTGTCTGAATTATTGTTTTTCGTTACCGTAAAATTGAAGTTTTTGAATTCCCCATGATCTGGAATTTGGTATACTCTTCCGAGCGCATTGCTTAATCCATCGCCATCAATTTTAAAGCTGAGGTCGTTTAAGGTCGCTGGGTTTGAGGCATCGGTAGCACCACCAATCCAGAAACGGTAATCTTTTGCGTAGGCAATTCCACTATCAGAATTCGGGATGACAATATCCTGAGCACGTACTTTAAACGTTACGGTAGGAGCAGCGCCAACGGGAACGATTTTGCTATAATCTCCATTTTCTTCAGGTTGAAGGTCAATGGCTACTCCAATGAGCGAAGAGGTATTGGGTTCCCAAGGACAAGTACTCACCCCGCTTCTAGTGAGGAATACTGGAGTCGCATAGTCGGTTGAGTTATCCACCTTCATGTCTAAGCGGAAATTATCAGGATCATTGTCTTTAAAGGTGATGGAGTGACCATATGCTTCGGTAGAGCCATCTGTTTCCTTATTTGAAATCTCATAAGAGGTTTTACGTTTGATGTCTAACACAAAGCCAGGTCCGAAAAAAGATAGATCTATCTTATTTTTATTCGCATGTTCAATCTTCAATCCGCCGCCAACAACAGCATCGGAAGATTCTGAATATTTTTCACTCAAAGTAACGGCTACACCTTCACCACCAAAGGCAAAATCTTGGGTAGTAGTGGTTGATGATTGCGTACTACCACGTGTCTCAAGCGCCGCATTTGCCAAGAACTCATAATCCTCGAGTTCCGAATCTGGGTTGTATAAGGAGTCGTTATCTGCTAAGATTAGTTCCCAACGATCCACATTATCTTGCCAAGCTTTGATCTTCTGTTGGTCATTTGCACCAGCTTCTTCAGCATCAATCAGCTGTTGGAAACCAGGAATTACTGCTGTTTTTACAGTATAATAATCCAATGCTGCAAAGGTTTCTTTCCCCACCTTATAAATGGTACTTTCCTCCATGTTTACGGCACAGGTTGCGGCATCTACAGTGAGTGTGGTACCTATACCATAATCAATGGCCGTTTCACTGAAGATGAATAAGTCACTCCATTTGCCAGGAATTCCACTGGAAGACGTAGAAAAGGTTTGCCCAAAAGTAGTCGCACTACTAAATACATCTGTGGTGTTCAGTTTGGCTGTAGTGGTGATGTTAAACAAGTTTTTCGTTTCCGTCTTGTTTGCTGTTGTGAGGGTTAATACACCGCCACCAACACCAGCCCACGTACCCAAATCGGTGGTTTTCTTGGTTTGTTGACCAAATTCTAATTCGTACGTTCGGTTGAACTCAAAATTGAATTCTTGTTTGCTTGTTGTGGTAATTTCACGGTTGAATGTCACCGAGCTATTATCACCTGGAGGATCGTGAACTACCGCAAGTAGGCTAGCAGGAGCTTTAATGGTAAAGCTAGACTGATTTTGAACACTACCGGTTACATAGGCTTCAATTTTGTCGTCTGCCGTCTCAGTAGCACCAAATTCATCTGTTTTTACCCCTACTACTTGTAAGATACGTTTGTGATCAGCAAATAAATTCGGTTCAAAGGCTTGTACCAAGAAGGTATCTTGACCATCCTGTGCAGGAAGTGCTAACAAACCAGCATTACCCGCATCCAATAAATCCGTATCTTCAACATCACCAAACTTACCTCCAAAGTTATACTGAATGCCAGGTACATAATATGTGTCATTCCCATAAGCTTCGTAGGCATTGATTGCTGCTGAATACACTGCACCAGATTCCAAAATATAGGTGCCATCTGCACATTTGTCGTCTGTACCTAAATCGGTGAAAGTGATTTGCACTTGATTGTTCGAAGGATCACTCACATCAGTTAAGCGCGCTACAAGGTGTGCATCAATGCTCAATGGAGCACGATATACAAATTCATGTTGTGCCCAACTTCTAGTCATATCTACTTCACTCACAAATAAAGGTGCGCCAATAGCTGGATGGTTTAAGGTAATTTGATAAATACCTGGAATTAAATCTTCAATTACAAAAACCGTGTGATCTTGATTAAACGTTGCATTAGTCCGCTTAAATTCTGGTGAAAGAATGTCCGTACGTAGCGCTTCAACAGTCCACCCTGAACCAATGTTATAGCCATTCGGCATGACTAAGTTACCCACAAAACCATAACGCGTTTCATTGATGAAAGAAACGCCAGAAACGATATCAGTCACGACGTAATTGAATTGCGTTGGATCATTTGGATCAATTAATCCACTAAAAGCACTTGGTGCTTCTGCGCGATAACTGTAACGAGATACTCGACTAAAATCAGGTTGAACCAATACATCATCGTAGGTCACACTATCTGACAACTCTAATACATAGTTATGTGCCTGAGCAGCACGGCTAATGCTACGCATCAAATGTTCACTTTTCTCTTCCTGAAAACCAAAGGAGAACAACAGTTGTGCATCATCACCTTCAATAAATTGTCCTTGGTGTAATGCTTTAATTTGATCGGCAGTATAGATGGTTTTGCGACATTCGATTAATTTCAGGTTGCCATCAAAGTATTCCGAGTTTCCATTTTTAGCCCCTAAATAGAATGTGCCAGAGATGTCATCGCCATTGGAAGTGCCTGTATTAGGCGTATATTGGTCAATGTAGAGCTTTACTGTATTCCCTTCTAGTGTTACTGCAAAAAAGACCCAATTGGTGTTTGAAATCGTTACTGGCGATTCTACTTTTTGCTGACCATTACTATGGTTTACTAATGCCATTTTGTTGTTGGTTTTCATCACCAAGCGGTATTGGTTACCCAATTGTAGGATCGTTTGTTGACTGCTTGGCGTTGCCGTTTTGCGAATCCATCCTGACCATGTGGTACCATGTGTGGTAATGGTCAAGTTTTTTTGTAGGGTAGCATGTGCTGTGGGTTTTTCAAAGGACAAGTACTTTGGATAACTCACCCCATTGCTATTGTCTTGATACATCTTAACCGTTCTGCGACCAAAGGGAACATTAATGGAAAAGCCTCCTTGAATATCGGTAGAAGCTCCATTACTTGATGGATCAAGTTGAGCGTCATCTATGGCCAAGCTTTGGCTTACAGGAACTGGATATTGCGTGATGCCGTCTAAGAAATAGGCCGTTCCTGAAAACGGTTGTGTGCTATTGTCATTAAAATTAACGCCTGTATGCTTGTAGTTCGTTTGGCTGAAGCTGGCTTTAATGTTTAAACCATCTCTGAAAGGAGGCGAAAAATCATCATCACTCAAGTACAAGTTGTTCGGCGTAATTTTGTATTCTAATCCTGCAGTGGACGAACCTGGATTGATTCCCGAAAGCAAATAAGTACCATTTATTTTAGTCAAGGTTCCATAAGCTAAAGCTGCTGGTTGGCCTGTACTGCCCGCCCAGTTGATTTTATTATCCGCTAAGTCCACAGCACCATGATAGTTACCAATGGTTTGTGCATGGATGGCTTGGTTGTATACTTCTTCTCGGTTATCCACCGTAATGCCCATGTCAAAGCGATAATAAAGCAACAAATCTACCCGATCATCCACGTCATTGGGCGAAATCATGTGTGTATGACGTTGGTTGATTTCATCTTCCGTTCGAACATCATCCCAAATACGTAATTCGTCCAAACTGTAGGTACCCGCTGCATGGCCATTGATTTCAAATTGATCCACAAAGTCGATCGCCAAGTTGCTGGCATTGCTCGAAGCTGTTTTGGTTAATGCACCATCTCGGTACAACTTACAAGAGCTCGCGTCAACAGTTACTGCATAGTGATGCCAAGTATTTGTGCTCCCTGCTGAAGTTTCGGTAGCGAGTGTTGCGCCATTCTTTCTAAACTGTAACTTGTTACTGCTAAACCGCACTTCTGTATTGCCAATTTTAAATACAGTATTATTACCCGATCCTTTGTACCAGAATTCAATGCTGAAATCGGTATTATTTCGGAACACTTCTACATTTTGAATAGCAATTGCTCTTGCTCCTGCATTAAACGTTAATGCATTACCCGAACTACCAGAGACAGGGCGAGCAGTTAATTCTGAACCTTCTACCGCTTGTTGTTCTGCTTTTACTTCTCCACTGATTTCTCCATTGGGAAAGATAAATGCTTTGTCTGTACCTCCATCAATTAAGGTGTTTCCAACATACGCTTCTACATTATATTCTTGTAGTAATCCAGGCAAGAGTTGGTTATCTGTAGTCGCAATTTTTTCACCCGCATTTACTGCTGAAACACTTTTGGTTTCAATTAAGGTATTCCCTCGTTTGATTTTGTAACTCGTAGCACCATCAATGTGTAACCATTCTAATTCTACTAAGTTCTGATTGGCACCTGCTCCATATCCTTTCGTTACGGTTAAGAAAAGGGTGCGATTTCCATAAATTGGATGATTTAAAGCGACTACTTCCGCTAATTTCGTATTTCCATATTGACTGTTTACACGAAGTTGTTGTTTTACATTACTATCAACTTCATTGTTCCAACGCAATTGGGTGAGTTCTGAAATGAAATGAGTAGCTGCATCCGTAGTTGCGTTTCCTGTATACAAGTGCGTTAATCCTGCACTTTTTAATACATTATAATCGTCATTGATGAATGATCGGAAGTAGTTATCGTAAATGTCGGTGGTCGTTCTTCTGCGATTCCACGCACGAATTTCGGCGAATTCTACTTGACCATTTTCTTTGAGGAACCATAAATCGCCAATGGTTCCACTTACCGATTGGATACCCACATTTACGGCATCTTTGTAAATGCGCACACTCGTTCCATTGTTAAAAAAGACCAGTGCAATGTGATACCAAGTGGCTGCTTCTAGGCTAACATTTTGGCTGTTGGCAAAGGTGACACTTAACTGATTATTGGATTTACCTTGCAAATAAAACGCTTTGTCACGATCTCCCCGCAAGCTCCACTGCCCGTTATTCGATTGACGAACCCAAAATTCGATGGTGGCCTCTCCTGAATTTCCAGTAGTGATAAGATTTTGTAAGTAGATGCCTGTGTTGACATTCACGTCATAACCATTAGCAGGCAAGTTAAGTACTTTGGGAATCGCTGCATCAAGTTGAGGCAGCAATAGAAAGCCGAGTAAGCATAATAGCCAAGCTTTCATTTTTTTGAATTGTTGCATTGTCGATGAGTTTAATATTTTGATGAGATGGTGTTTTTAGGCTGTACTTTCCCAATCTTCCTTTTGGAAGTATTGTCATTAGATTTACAAAAAATGAGTAAGGCACAAACCTAAAACACGGTTGATTATAGATTATTAGTTACTTTGGTGAGGGTAAATTTGATATTACCGCCACTGCCACTAGCGTAGTTGATCATTTGTAATGACCCATTGGTATTTACCTTAAGCAGTTGGCTCAAGTTATGTGAAGCCAGACAACCTTTATTGCCTCCTCCTGCATAAATGATTTGCCATTTGTAATCGTTTGACGGATTGCTCGTGCTGTTGAGTTCTGCTAAGGTGATGCTATTGCCACTGCGTTTCAAAAATAATCGCTGATCTGTAGCAGAGGCAATGTAGCAATAACCATCGGTATGTTGTTTCAGAATAAATCGTTCTTCTACATGAGTAGAAACAGTTGCGTTAGCTAAGGTACGTGTACGAATCGCTCCTTGATCTACCATAAGTGTCTTTACAGTATTGTTTGAAAGGGTAATTTCGAAACGATAGAACGTTTGAGCGTGTGCAGTGTTGCCAATGAACAAGAGGAATATACCTGCACTGAGTAAAAGAATTTGCTTTAGGGAACTCATTATTTTCTCAATTTTTTAGATTTCTTGATTTTCTTCACATTTACAGTCGCCTTGATTGCTTCCAGTTCAGCCTTTAGCTGATCCATTTGGGCTTGCTGCTGGTTTAACTGCGCTTCTTGTGTTTTCAACTGCTCATTTTGTTGAATGGTATAGAGGGTTAACTCTTCTACTTTTTCTGTCAATAACACATTGAGCTTTCCAACGTCCATTCCTTCTTTTTCAATTTCAGCAGCGGCAGGAATATTAGGCAAGTGCTTATTTTCTTGGATGTATTGGTTGATTTCTTCTAAGCTTAAGAGTTGGTAATCCTCTGCAAATACATAGTCGGGAAAAGAAGATACACTGACAATAACATTTGAGGCGGTAATGTTTCCCTCAGCCTCAAAACTTCCTTTAATCCTCATATTACCTCTCATGCTCAACGCTGCAATCGGTGTTGCACCAACTACGCCCCAAGTCCAACCTCGATCACCCTGCGCATCGTTATTCATATTCATCTTGATGCTGTAATCTTGTACAGGGCCATACTTATATTCTGCGCTATTTCCCATATGGATTTTATACTCGTCACTATTCCAAAATCGGATTCCTCTGCCATGGCCAGGGGTAAAACTGACATGTCCATTAAAGTATCCAGCACCATTTACGTGTAATTTGGCAGCAGGGCTTGTCGTTCCAATGCCAACTTCTCCACCACGTTCAATGGTAAAACGCGTATTTGAACTTAACGAGCTCCATGATTCTGCGATCTTAAATTTATTTCCGTCATTATTATCTAATCCTGTAGACCAGCCTGATTCCCCATTTACATCGTAAGAGACAAAAGGATCACCTGAACCATTGGTATTTACTCTTGCTGAAATGATGGCATGCTGATTCGTATTACTTTGATATAGATAAATTCCATTTTCGGCTGGGGAACCCGAAGAGCCTGCCTCTACTTGTAAACGTGCTGAAGGAGTCCAAGCACTTAAACCTACTTTACCATCGGCTGTGATTGTCATAGGAGTAGAGTGATAGTCATTTTCGATATCATTATTGTGGTAGTTGGCCCCCCAATAGGAGAAACTTAATTTACCACTTCCATACTCGTTCCAAATCATCCAATCTTTCCAATAGTTTCCATGTCTTGATTGCAATCGAACGCCTGATGAATGTGGAGATTCATCTGCATTAATTACATAGATATCTCTATTATCTCCATATAAACCGCCACTAATTTGTCCTGATTGCGCAGTAGTTATTAGCGGGAATAATAAAGTAATAAGGAGTCCTGTTAAAATAGTATTCGTTTTCATTTTACATCTTGTTGTTGTTACACGATGAACCGAGTTACTTTTGAGCTTGATTCGCTTTAATCATGGCTTTTAGTTCATTCAACTCTGCTTGCAATCTTTTCAATTGCTGATTTTGTTGAATGGTATACAGTGTCAATTCTTCTACTTTTTCTGTCAATAACACATTGAGCTTTCCAACGTCCATTCCTTCTTTTTCAATTTCAGCAGCAGCAGGGATATTCGGCAAGTGCTTGTGTTTTTGGATGTACTGATCAACTTCTTCTAAGCTTAAAAGCTTGTAGTCGTCCGCAAATACATAATCAGGGAATGAAGACACACCGACAATTACATTTGAAGCAGTGAGGTTGCCTGCAATTTTCATATGCCCTTGTGTATTCAATGCGGCAATGGGTGTTTGACCAGCCACTCCCCAAGTCCAGCCTCGGTTGGCTTGATTATTCATGTTCATTTTGATGCTGTAATCTTGTACAGGGCCATACTTGTATTCATCACTATCTCCCATGTGGATTTTATAATTGTCGCTATTCCAAAAACGGTATCCTTTACCATTTCCTGCTTGAAGTGAAACCATACTACTAATGGCAGCAGAGCCATTTACATCTAATGTAGCAGTAGGCGTTTTGCCAACACCTAATTTTTCTTTCACAATTAAACGACCAGTGGGTACATCACTCCAACTACCATCGTTGTAATCGCCAACTACCACACCACCATTGTAAAACATCCAGGCTCCATCTCTAGCCAATAATCGATATTTATTATTACTGCCTCCTGAGTTATCGTCCCAATCTTTTAATTGGAAACCGCGTACATCATAAATGTCTCCATCATCCATATGCAAGTTTGATCGGATGATCGTAGAGCCACTAACATCAAGCCTTTGAGCTGGGCTTTGGGTGCCAATGCCTAAATTACCACCAGAGGTTAACGTCATGCGATAAGAACCAATTTCGGTACCATTCGCTTTTGAACTGCCAGACCAATAAGAGAAAAAGAGTTTACCGTCCTGTCTGTTATTCCAGATGTTCCAATCTCGATACCAGTTACCACTACGCGTCATTAAACGCAACGCAGCATCTTCGTAAGAAGAGTTCTTATTTACACGCAAAATGTCATTGTCAGTCCCACCTCTACTGCCTTCTATTTGTGCGTGGACGCTAGCAGTCAAATTGAATACGAAGCATAAAAGTAGTAGTGTACGAATTTGATTGTTTGATACTTTCATTTTAAAAAACTTAAATGGTTATACCTAATTACGATTTTGTAAAGTGTGTTTGTAAATTTCTGTTAAACAGTGAGTTAAGTCGCTTGAGTGCTTTCAAGAAAAGATTAGTTATTTTCGAGTGCCTTAAGCCTTTCTTCTAGCTGTTGGATTCGTTTTTCTTGTTGAATCGTATACAGCGTCAATTCTTCCACCTTTTCCACAAGTAGTACATTGAGCTTTCCAACGTCCATTCCTTCTTTTTCAATTTCAGCAGCAGCAGGAACATTTGGTAAGTGCTTATGCTTTTGGATGTACTGATCAACCTCTTTTAAGCTTAAGAGCTTGTAATCGTCTGCAAATACATAATCGGGGAAAGAAGATACGCCGACAATTACATTTGAAGCGGTTAGATTACCCGCAATTTTCATATGTCCTTGGGTATTCAATGCGGCAATAGGTGTTTGACCTACTGCACCCCAAGTCCAACCTCTATTGGCTTGGTTATTCATATTCATTTTGATGCTGTAATCCGTCACGGGGCCATATTTGTACTCATCACTGTTACCCATATGGATTTTATAGTTGTCGCTATTCCAGAATCGGAAACCTTTGCCATTTCCCGCTTGAAGTGAAACGTTACCATCAACATGGAGTTTCGAACTCGGATTAGATACGCCAATACCTACATCACCTCCCGTTTCTACGTGAAACCTACTTCCGTTTCCTCCTACTTGAAGCGCCCCATCTGTTCGCATAATTCCAGTATTATGGTAGAAGTTTTTGTCGTTGTAAGTTCTAATCCAAGTGTCGTCTGTCATGTAAAAACCACCACCATAAGATTGAAAGTAGAGTCCTCTTTGACCCGACACGCGTAACCAGCCACCATCTGCATAAATGTCTCCCCACACCTGAAGTTTATAGCCGGGAGCGGTATTGCCATTAGACATGCCGATACCCACATTACCATTATTTGTGATGCGTAAGCGTTCGCGGTAATTGGTAAAGAAACTCATGCCCCAATCATTGTTAACCCACTGAGAGTTGGCAATAAACTCGCCATGATCTTTATTGCCCTGATTGTATTCCATAATGTAGGCCGTTCGGCGCACAGGATCTATCTTATAAGGGCCTGTGCCTGAGGAAATCACGTGTTGTGCGTGAATTGCAGAGCTGGTGAGTAATACTACCGAAGCTCCAAGAAGTAATTTAAAAAGGAGATTAGATTTCATGTTTTTAAAGATTTTAGAACTAAAAAAGTATACCTTCTAACTGTATCTATTTTTATTGGGTGTAGTTTTCCTAGACTCATTTCGAATAGATTTCAAAATGAGGAATGTGTGTAAACAAAAGCTTTTTTTGAGGGTTTAAATGGTTGAACACCATTAGATTTAATCTTTTTATGATGTCAACTTATTTGGTGAGTATGCTTTACGATGTATGTTTATTTCGTTGGTTCAAAATTCATAGGGAACTTATATAATTACAACTTATTTACATTTACATGAGATGTACTACAGGGAAAAACGTATTTACAATATCTTTACAGCTTTATAATAACTTATTGATATTCAGTTTTTTATGATTTTATGGGTGATTTATCTAAAAAGTGTTACGTTTTTAAGAAAGTACAATACGGGTAAATCTAAAAAATGAATTGGTTATATAACAAATAGGTGGTATATATAGTGGCTTTTAGAGGCTATTAGCATGTTTAAACATCTTTTGTTATATTAATAAACCCACTACATTTAGTTGCAACAAATTATGAGTTGAACAAATACTAGCTTTTATTTTTTACAAAGTTTGTTTGAAGGAAAAAAACTGATGCTAGGCAAGTTCCATAAATAAAGTATACCGTTCTCTACAAATCAGGTTATCAATTATTTGATTAGTGTTTGGTATGAAAAAATACTCGCATCTTACTGGTTTTATTGTTGTTCTTTCATTGTTTTTTACCCAAGCTAATGCACAAGCTCCCCAATTGGCTGATCAAGTACGTGAGTTGATTGTTTTTGCCCAAAACGAATTGGCGAAAGGTGAGATTTATCGCCCTAAAATACGGCTGAGGCAACGAATGGATAGCTTATACCTCGCATTAGATACAGTGAGCGGTGAGTACAATAGGGCCACATTGTACAATGATTTAGGTCAGCAATATGTCATTCGTAGGCAATTTGATAGCGTAGGGCATTATGCACACAAAGCAATCGCATTATTGGATAGCACTCATTACTTTTCGGTAGTGCAGGTGCAGGTTTTATATTTACTCGGACGCTATGAAAATCACTTAGGAAACAACACCAAGGCTTTAAAGCATTTTCACGATGCCGAAGCGATTACCGATAAATTACAAGATATTTTTAATAAACAGCCCTTGGTTATTTCCATTAGCCGCTTGTACAGGCAACAAGGGAATTACAAGATGGCGCTGCTGCAATATAAAAAGCTGATTGCTGAAATAGGAAATCAAGCAAAAGTTCATGTATCTCCCACCATTTACTTTAACACCAGTGATACATATCTTTTATTAAATCAGCTAGACTCTGCGATTGAATATGCGCGAAAAGGCTTTGTGGCGGCAAAAAACTTGGGGAGACGTTACAAAATTGCCTACAACCTGAATTTGATTGGCTCTTTTTTAACGGAATTGAAGCATTACGAAGAAGCAAAAAACTTTTTATTGGCAACACAACCAATTTGGAGTAAAAGCGATAAATATACCACATTAGCAGATTGTTATCACGTACTTACGCTTGTGTCAGATCGTTTAAATGAGCCAGAAATGGAGGTGATTTACGCGGAAAAGGCTTATGAGTTTGCCCAAAAATCGCACTATCCAGAACGCATATTTCCAAGTGGAAAAAAGCTCGCTGAAACATACAGTAAGTTAGGTTTATACCAACAGGCATTTCTAACCTTAAAGAAAAATATAGCCTTAGAGCTGCGTTACAACAACAATAAAAAAAATCAAGAAATGCAGATTGCTGAATTGGAGTTTCGGGATGCAAAGATTGCGATGGAAAAAAAGGAGAAAGAGCTACAAATTCAGCTGAATAATCAGCAAAACTCCCTGATTTTACTCACGACAGGTTTATCCATCTTTGCGATTACCTTAGCCATTGTGTTTTTCCGAGAACAAGAGAAAAAGAAGAAACTCAATCAAAAACTATCGAAGCAAAAAATAGAATTAGAAAAGTTGGATCAAGTGAAATCTCGTTTTTTTGCCAACATATCGCATGAATTGCGTACCCCTTTAACCTTAATTAGCAGTCCATTGCACTATTTGTTGGAACAGGAAAGTACTCATTTGACTCCTAACGTTGCGGAGCAACTAAAACGCATGCAGCGGAATACCAAACAATTAAATATATTGGTAGATGACATTTTAGATTTATCAAAACTAGAATCAGATAAACTGGCATTAAACGAAGAAGAAGTACCAATTCAGCATTTTTTGAGGCGAGTGACTGCTAATTTTAGTTCATTAGCTCAACATCTAGGCATCAATTACCAGCAAGATTTTGATGCATTGCCAAACACATTTGTTTTATTAGATGCTTCTAAGCTCGAAAAAATCCTAAATAACTTATTATCAAATGCGTTGAAACATACGCCATCAGCGCAACAAGTTCGAGTGAGTGGAGGGCAACAAGGAGAACAATTAATTATTCAGGTGCAGGATTCAGGTCAAGGGATTTCCCCAAGTGATTTACCACATATTTTTGATCGCTTTTTCCAAAGTAAACAACTCGACCAACCCATACAAGGTGGAACCGGTGTGGGGTTGGCACTAACCAAAGAACTGGTGCAATTAATGGGAGGAAAAATTGAGGTAGAAAGTCAGTTAGGTGCAGGAAGTACATTTACAGTAAGCTTACCTTATAAAGTGATTTCATTGATTCATGATGATGCGGATGAGTTTACACACCTAGAAGAGGTACAAGGAGTAGCCGCAACTATTCCAGTGTCAGCAGTAGCAAAACAACATCATATCCTTATTGCAGAAGATAATCGGGATATGCAGCAGTTTATACATAAGCTGCTGAATGAAAAGTACTTTACCCATGTGGCAACAAATGGAAAAGAAGCCCTCCAAATGTTGAAACAGCAAGCTATAGATTTAATTGTATCTGATGTGATGATGCCCGAAATGGATGGGTATGCCTTGCTTAAACAGCTTAAAAATGACGATGCATACAGAGGGATTCCTGTGGTGATGCTCACCGCATTACATCATGAAGCGTATAAAATCTCTGCGTTAACCATAGGCGTTGATGATTACCTCACTAAACCGTTTTCTCCAACGGAGCTTTTTGCGCGTATTCATAATCTATTGCAACGCACGCTTGCGAAAGCCCAATGGCAAGATGAATTGGATACCGTTGCCACGCATCAGGAATTAACGGCACCTGAAGAACCTCAAGAAAAACCGAGTATTTCGGAAAGCGATTTAGCCTGGTTACATGAAGTAGAAGCGATCATTCGGAAGGAATTAGAAAATAGTCAGTTTAACCTTGGTGATTTGGCCGATCATTTTCATTTGGGAGAACGACAATTTCGAAGACGGCTTAAAAAAATCACAGGACTCTCTCCTGTGAAGTATCAACGAGAAGTTGCGCTACAAACTGCTAGAGGGTTGTTGGAAAAGAATACCTACAAAACCATTCATGCTGTAGCACAGTCAGTTGGTATGAAAAATCCGAGTCGATTTTCTAAACTGTATTACGAGCGATTTGGGAAAAAGCCTTTGGAGTATCTTAAATAGTAGTTGAGAATGAAGGGGTAGATATTGTTCCGCATAGGGTTGATTGTATATGCCAAATTAGAGGATTAACACGGTGTTGTGGATGAATTAAGCCTCCGAAAGTTGTTACTCAGGAGATATAGTATTAATATTGCACTCAAAATAATTCAACTGTATATCTAATAAATCCTATTTTATTTCGTATTTAGGAATAGGTGGGATAAGTAAACTTAGGGGAAGAAGATGTGATGCTACTCCAATTCATAGTTGAATTATTCACATAGATAGAAGCACCAACTATCCATATTTTTCATAGAACGATCTAGCTAATTTTTAGCGAGCGCTTACTGTATTACCAAAAAGACAACCATGTTGGCGGACACACAAAAAAATGCAAGATGGCTACCATTATGCATCTATTTAATGGTTATAATCTCTTCTTGCGTTCCTCAAGAAACCGACTTCTTATCTCCAGTTCCAATTGCAATAGATGGCTCAGAGGTAACCTATACTTCCTTTGTCGCAAATTGGGAATCTGCTTTAGGAGTAGATGCTTATGTATTGGAAGTTGCCACTGATGCTAATTTTAATAATAAACTTCCTGCCTTTCCGATTGAAGTAACCAGTACATTTAAGGCCATTGAAGGCTTAGAGGATGGAAAAACGTATTTTTTTAGGGTTCGTGCGATTTTTAATGGTGCGAACACTGATTATTCAAATACCGTTGAAGTGGCTACCCTCTCATACAATGCCCTGTTTCCTCAAAACTTGAGACTCATTGAAAATGGCGTTACTGAATTTCGCGTTCAGTGGGATTCCATCATAGAAGCAGAGGGGTATATCATTAACTTGGCGCTTGATGAGGCATTTACAAACCCAATTCCCAATTATTATCAATTAGATGTGGGTACTGATCTGGAAATCACCTTTTCCGATTTGTTACCCGATGAAGCCTACTACTGCAAAGTGCAATCGTACACCTATCGTACAGGCACACCAGAAAAGCTCATCTCTGGCGATTCTGAAATATTAATGGTCACTACTCAAAAGGTTCCCGCGCCAATGGTGAAGGAAGCAGACCCCATCACGCCAATTCGATTTACAGCTCATTGGGAAGCGGTAGAAAATGCAGATCGCTATTTAATTGATGTGTCGGAAGATGAAACATTTAGTACATTTTTACCAGATTATGAGGGAAAAGCGGTGTTAGACACCTTTGAGCAGTTAACAGGCCTCGATTACACCAAAGATTATTACTACCGAGTTCGTGTCCGTGTAAAAGATAAATTGTCCGATTATTCGGAAACGCAAGCTGTCCTTTCTAGCATAAATACAGCTACGTGTAAGCTGGATAAAGTGTATTTTAATTCCTCTAATCCAAGCACCTTTACTTACGATGAGTTAGATCGACTTTCAGCCATGCGAGCAGTAAGTCGGTATAACGAGATTCGAAATTACGAATTTATTTATGAAGGAGCGGACTCCAATATTCGAGAAGCATATGTATCAGATAATTGGGGGAGTCCAACAGACACCATTACGTTTTTCTACAATACCGATGGCAGTTTAGATTCCTTGTTTATTAAGAATTTAACGAGAAGTTACAACTATGAGGTGAAATTCTCTTATGATGCATTGGGCAAGCTGATTAAATACGAGTCTGATATTTTTGTAACGGGTAATCCATCGCGTTTTTTCTTTGCGTCACATGATTATACGCATGATGAAAATGGCGAAATAAAAACCATCACAGGGCGCGAATTTGTGTTGAATCAAGGGAGTTATCGAGATATTAATTGGGAAATACGTTACGATGAAAAACTAAATCCTTTTGTGTTACTCCCGCAATCGATTGCGTCCTTTGTTCCTTTTACGTTAAATCACGATCGAAATACAACGTATATCCCCTTTTTCCCAACCAGAAACTTTAGCTTTGTAGACTTTGGATCTTCTACTGAAATTGTTGCCTACGATTATAATTCCCAAGACATGGTTGACAAACAATTGGGATTTTTTGATATGATTTATGAATATGTAGGCTGCGATTAACCATCATGAAAAAAACGAAAAATACGATATTGAAAACCCTCTATTTAGGGTATGGGCTGTTGTTATTTTGTATTCCATGGCAAACTGATGGGCAAAATCCTACGGAGCACAATGAAAAGGTAGTGTATTCGCTAGATGTGGTGAATGATTTATTAGATACCCAGCAAGTAGAGGATGCGAAAACCATTATCAGCAAAACGTTTGATGAAGGTACAAGACCTGAAGAGAGTATTTTTTCCACACATGTACTCACCAAACGAGAAATTAGCGGTTTTGGCGCAACGAGTATTCCCGAAGCATTAAAATTGGTTCCTGGCGTATTAGTGAAACAGCTTTCCGTTGGGGTGTACGAAGTGCATTTACAGGCCGATAATGGGGTGTATGGTTTGGGAAATCCCATGCGTACACAAAATGCTCCTTTTTTGTTAATGGTAGATTTTGAACCGGTTGATTTAGCATATAATCACCAAATCGCTTGGGAAAGTGTGCCAATCAGTATGGCAGAAATTGCTCAAATTGAGGTCATTAAGGCAGGACAGCCCGTATGGTTTGGGGCACATGCCGTTTCAGGAGTCATACACATCATCAGAGATACCGATGAATGGCGCAACATTACCATTCGGATGGGCACACAACGTAATTTCCACACCGATCTGAAATTGCCCATTCATTCAACCGACCAACTTAAGGTGACATTGGGCGGACATTTTAATTATGCGGACAAATCGGAAAATCAGTTGTTTGTGTGGAATGAAAATCGGTATGTTGATGCTGATTCTGCCTTACTTTATCAGCCCAATGCCGAATTAACTAACTTGTTTTCACAACAATCATTCAGGCGCTTTGGAGGAAATCTCAAGTTTGAATATACGCCTAGTAAAGAGGTGTCGTTGCACGTAAATACTGGCGTAAACTTTTCCGAAGCGAACCTTCCTTGGTTATTCATCGATCAATTGGCAGAAACTAGGCGAAGTAGTAATCGCTATGCAGGCAATGTAATAGGCAATTACAAAGGCTTGCAATTTCAGGCGGTTTATCGGGCAGAAGCGATAGATTTTGCGGAAGGATATAGCGGCTATGCATTTAATACTACCATGCTCCTGTCGAAGCTGAATTATACATTAAAATTCAGTGATGACTTTTTTATACGACCAAACTTATCGTTCAGAAGCGATCGCTATCAAAATAAGGAGGGAGATGAGGTAGATATCAATTATGGTTTGCCTTTTGATCGTGCGGAAACACGTCAGGCATTAGGTGGTGGGTTAGCCATGAATCTTAAATTGAATGATGCATTCAAGTTATTAGCTGGCGTAAGTGCCGAAAGTGTAAATCTGTCGGAACGCATGTTGTTTGGGGGACAGTTGGCGGCTATGCTCAACCTCAGTGAAACACAGCAGTTACGAGCTGCTGTGGCCAGAAGTACCGCACAACCAACACTTGAATGGTGGACGGTAAATCGGAGTTTTAGGAATCAATTGGGCGTACAAACGCGATTTCAAGCAAACATGGACTTAGAACCAGTGGTTACCGATAAGGTAGATATTGCTTTCGAAACACCGCTCTTCAAGCTGTTAACGTTTAAAGCAGAAGGGTTTTACGCAAGCACGAGTAATCCAATTGTTCAGCAATATTCGAGCACGAGTGGACAACAATTGTTTCAAATGAATACGGTTGATGGACGATTGAATCAATATGGTGTAACGCTTTCTTCAAGTATAGGAACTGATAACTTTACCCTTTTTACTCATGCAACTTGGGTAAATACCCAACTCACACAAGACTTAGCCGATGAAGTTGTCGCATCATACACACCGCAATGGTATGGAGGCGTAAGTATGTTTTCAAACTTTTTTTCTGATCGGCTACAGGTGGCAGGAAGTGCCTATTTTGGGATGAGAAATGAAAATGATATTCCCAACTGGAATGAAAATATGCAAATTGGCTCAATTTTTAGTTTAAGAGGAAGTTATAAAATATGGCAAGAAAGTACCTTATTTGTGGAAGTAAAAGAATTGGCCCTTGAGGAAAATATTCAACACCCTTTTGCAAGTACTATTCCCAATCGGTTTTTAATTGGTGGATCATTATTGTTTTGATAGACAGTATCATGCGTTATTGGACAAGTATCATAGAGAAATTCAGGAGGTGTCAAGTTGTAGTTGGCTTGATGATCCTATTGAGCTGTCCGATGAGTTTATTGGCGAGGCAGTCTAAAATTGATACCATTCAAATCAAATCACTCAATCACCAAAGTGGACTCCTACTTACAAAAGGGGCTTACACAGAAGCAGAAAAATCAGCTTTAGAAGCTTATAACTTTTCCGATTACATCAATTATCCCATTGGTAAATCTACGGCTTCTCTTCATCTTGCAAAGGTATTTCGGCATCAAAAACAATATGCTGACGGCTTAAAGCACGGCATTTATGCGGTAGACTTGTTTAAACGCTTAAATAAACCCGCTTTAGCGGCAGATGCTCATGATCAAGTAGCTTATTTGTATGAGGAAATGGAAATTTATACGAAAGCCATTGAGCATTTCAAAGCATCATTAGCACTTAAAGAACAACTCGGTCATACCAAGCAAGCACTCATGTTGCGGCAGCATATCGCATTGTGTTACGAGATTACAGAAAACGATATAGAAGCCATTCGTAACTATGAATTGGCATTGCAACAATATCAACGTCAAGCCCCATCCTCAAGCCAAGTGAAGCAGGTGCTTTTGCGTTTGGCTTACCTCACCGAACAACAGCAAGATTGGGCAAAAGCTTCTGCGTTTAATAGTCAATTATTGGCTATTTATGAAGCAGAACAAGATCTGGAAGGGCGGATTCTAACCTTGAATAACATCGGAGTGATTGAGCGAAAAGGCAAGCATTTAAAAGAGGCGGAAGCGTATTTTGCACAAGCACAGGCAATAACGGATAGTTTGGAAGGGAAGCTAGATCACGAATCCATGATCACTATTTTAATTAATACTTCCGTGATTTCCGCCAATTTGAATGCCTATACACAAAGCCGAAAGTTATTAAATCGAGCGTTAGTCTATGCACAAGCACACGGCAATCAACAACAGGAAGCTAACATTTATAACCATTTGTCTGGAAATTATTATTTATCTGGAATTAATGCGTTGGCAAAGGATTATGTCAATAAAGCCATCAGTTTGGGCAAGTCAATTGATGCTCCTGACGTATTGGAAGAAAGCTATTACCTGATGTATTTGTTAGGCATGAAAGAAAATAAAGAAGAAGTTGCCGAAAAATACAAAGCGCTGTACGAGCAATTAAATAAAGAAGGCATCGCTAAGCGAAATGAATATCGGCAAGATTTACTCACGAAAGAGTTGGAGGCCAACAAGCAAGAAGCCAATATTCGCGGACTCATTGCCCTACAAGAAGAGCAGGCTAGAAGTTTAAGGCAAATATCCTTAGATAACGAACGTAGAAAAAAAGACCTTGAAATTAAGGAAAAAGAGTTGGCCTTATTAAAATCTGATCAGGATTTACAAAACGCTGCCTTAAGAAATCAAAAACTCGAACAAGAGCGCATTAAACAGCGATTAGCTTTAGCGGAAGAAGAAGCGCGAACATCGGCACAACGGCAGAAAATTGAACTGCTTCAAAAAGATAAGGAACTTCAAGAATTGCAAAAGCTCGAACAAGAGAAAGAACTCGCACTATTAAATGCAAAACGAAAAAGTGACCTCGAAACAATTGAGCGGCAAAAGCAATTTAATTTAGGAGTAACCATTATTCTTGGCTTATCGGGTATCCTTTTATTTGTGTTAGCCCTTGCCTATTTCTTCAAAAGAAGGGCAAATAAGCAAATTCGGAGGCAAAACGAGATCATTGAGGAAACCAATCTTGAACTGACACAAAAATCAGAAGAAGTATTGGTCCAAAATCAGGCATTAAAGCAGCAAAGTGAAGAAATTCTAGCACAACGCGATCAAATTAAGCTTCAAAAAGAAAAGATAGAAGAAAGTAATACGCATATTAAACAAAGTATTTACGCTGCTGAAATTATTCAAACAGCCATTTTACCCACAACTACAGAGTTAGGTGGACTGTTCAGTGATTACTTCATTATTTACCGCCCCAAAGACATTGTCTCAGGTGATTTCTACTGGACTTACCAAACCGAAAAATACAAGTTTATAGTCATTGCCGATTGTACAGGACATGGTGTACCTGGCGCATTTACCTGTATGATTGGGCATGCACAGTTAAATGATATCGTTGCAATTCGGAAGTTTTATGATCCTGCAGCGATATTGGAAGAGTTACACCTGCAAATCAATAGAATGCTCAAGCAGGAAGATAAAAATTTGCATACGGGAATGGATATCGCTTTAATTCGGCTAGAACAAAAGGAAGAAGGGGCAGAATTAACCTTTGCAGGCGCAAAGCGCAACCTCTATTATGGACTTCCTGAAATGAACTGTTTACAAACCTTAGCCGGAAATAGACGAAGCATTGGCGGGTCGAGTAGTAAAAAATTAGAAAAACCATTTCAAAATAACGTAGTGCAGTTACCTGAAGGAAGCATATTTTATGCCTTTACAGATGGCTATGCCGATCAAAATAACGAGAAAGGCAAAAAGATTGGGACAAAGTATTTAGTGAAATACTTGGAAGACCTATCCGATCAAGACTTTGCCGCTCAACAAGTAGTTATTGAGAAAATACTCGATAAACACATGTCAGGTGTACAACAACGCGATGATATTTTGGTTGCAGGCCTTAAGATTTAATCCTCCGCTTCTCAAAATACCTTGGATTTATGATAACATAACCTTTGTTTGCCATTATGTAACCTAGATCACAGACAAGGAAAATCCAACAGGCTAACATTGTGGAAAAAGCAATAGAAACCGAAAAGCAAGGTGTACTTGAGGAAAAATTGAGTCAGCCTGTTTTTATTCGGTGTACTGCTATAATTTTTTTCCTATTGGTCGTGATGGAAACCTTCGTTTATGGACTTTTAAGGGAGCGATTACCGCATTAGAAGAGTTGTAATTGAGGGCACTTTTCACTATCATTATTGTAAATTCGTTGGAAGAAAAACATACAAGAAATGAGCTTTAAAGGAATACTTCAGAAAAAATGTCCCAATTGTGGGAAAGGTGATTTATTCAAATATTCCCTTTCAAAAGTGTGGAAGTTCACTCAGATGTACGATCACTGTCCAGAATGTGGATACAATTACAATCCTGAACCAGGTTTTTACAATGGTGCGATGTACATCAGCTATGCGATGAACACGGCTATGATTGTGACCATTTTCCTGACTGCCAATCTATTGATTGATGAGAAAAACCCTGTGCTATTCGTCGCCCTCACTGTTATTCCCGTATTAGTATTTTTTCCCGCTGTTTTTCAATGGTCAAGAACAATCATGTTGCATCTCTTCCGACCTAAATGAGCAGGTAACCACACCTAGTGTGATGTTTCAAATGACCTCCTTGTGATAAACTCCCTTTCAATTCACCCCTCAATAAGTGTCAGGACTTCTTGAGCCAGCAATGCTCTCGTTGTCATTTTCGACCAGCAGGAGAAGGCTACGTACCCATTATTAGAATACGAAACCATATTCCAAAATGAGCCAAATGCGTTCGTTTAGTCACTTGATACTTAGATGTCTATCGTATGCGATCCCAGTTTCCATCGACATGACAAAAAAGTCCTTTTTTTAAGACATGTATAGAAAATGTCTAGTACTCTTTTTAGCCTTTTCGGGCAGATTAGCCTTATTTTGAACATTGTTAACGCAATAACGATCGGCTTTTTGGAATATCATTACTGGCTATGAAAAGGTATCACAAACACGATTTTCTTCCTGTGCTATTTATCGAATGAACTTGCATCACCATGCGTATGAATAGCAATCTCAATGTCATTCCAAACCTTCTATTCACGAACAAAAAATGAAGAGAACCAAATCGTTCTCATTCAACAATTGGATTCCATTTTCGATATAGAAGCTGGAAGGTTCACAGTGTGGTTCAGATGACCATCATTGGCTTTAATGACTTTAAATCACCTATTATCGTACGTTATTGTTAACAAGGTAAACTCAGTAGATACTTATTACTTAAGGTATAATTATGAAAAAGAGTATTTTCACCCTTTTATTTTTGGCAGTAAACCTGTCTGTTTATGGGCAATCTGTTGGTATTAATGACAATAACAGCACGCCTAATGGCAAGGCCATGCTTCATGTGCAATCTACTACGAGAGGTTTTTTAACCCCTCGAATGACGACCACCCAACGTACTGATTTTGGTGGTACCTTAGGAAGTGCAGATCAAGGTATGATGGTATTTGATATCAATCAAGGTGGCTACTATTTCTGGACAGGTACAGCGTGGACGCGTTTAGAGGCGGATCATTTAGGAAATCATACCGCCACGGCAAACCTTCGATTGAATGGTCAATGGCTTTCCAATGATGGTGACGCGGAGGGGATTTATGTAGCAGCCGATGGGAAGGTAGGAATTGGTACCTCAACGGTTGATTTCCCACTGGATGTACGGACTGGAGCAGCAAACGCTAGAATTGGAGAGGCAGAAATTGGTGCTTGGCCTGCTGCTAGTAGCTTTGCTTATTTTGGTCATGAGGATTTGGATCATAGTGGATTCGGTAATTATGCGTTATTACAATCTTCTTCAGGCGAAACTTTTGTTAATTCGGCATCAGGCCAAGCCTTGTATTTCCGACAAGGAAATGTAACTCGAATGCTGATCGATGCAGCTGGAGACGTAGGTATTGGAACAGGCAACCCAAACTATAAATTAGAGGTTAATGGAAGAGGTCGCTTTGCAGATTCACTTACCGTAGGCAATTACACGTTCTCAGGAATAGATGGGAGTAATGGTCAGTTGTTAATGACTGATGGAACAGGTAAACTCAGTTGGAAAAGCATGGATACTACCCTGATCAAAGATGCAGATGGAGATACGAAAATTCAGGTAGAAGAAAGTGCTGATGATGACAAAATTCGCTTTGATGTCGCTGGTAGAGAGTGGCTAACGATAGAAAGTTTTAATTCAAATAGGCATTTCCGTTTGAGTTTTAACGAACCTGGGAGTAATATTTTCTTAGGAAGAAATGCAGGATACTCCTTAGAAGCCTCAGGTTCTGCACGTAATATCATGATTGGAACCAATGCTGGATACAGTGTAGGAGGGCCGTCTAGGATAATTTTTAACTCCGTATTTATAGGCCATGAAGCGGGTTACCATCAAGATCGTGGCCCTGATAATGTGATGGTGGGCTATCGGGCAGGTTATGCACTGAATGATAATGGAGATCGGAATGTAATTATTGGCTCAGAAGCTGGCGGTTCCAGTACGACTTCTGGCGATATTGATCCGTATACTTCTGTTTTTATCGGCTATCGAGCAGGGTATAATGGCGGTAACGGTGCGAATAACGTTTTTGTAGGAAGAGAGGCGGGTAGGGACATTACCTCAGGACAAGAAAATGTCACCATAGGCGATGAAGCGGGTAGAGACATTACCACAGGACTTGAGAATACCTTAGTAGGAGCAGAAGCTGGGCAACTCATTACTACTGGACGATATAACACAGCAGTGGGGGCTGATGCAGGTAAAGCAAATGCAGAAGGAGATGAAAATACGTATGTGGGTGAAGGTGCTGGCAGTGGCATAGCAAATGGCACAGGGAATGTGATCGTGGGACGGGCAGCAGGGCTTTCTTCTTACGATGATCTAAAGCATACCGTTTTTCTAGGTTACCGAACAGGCTACAATTCAGATTCTGATAGTTCGGTATTTATTGGAAATCGAGCAGGGTATGATGAAGTAAACAACCATCGTTTGTACATTGAAAACACCAATTCTACTACTCCATTAATTTATGGTGAGTTCGATAACGATCTCGTAAAAATCAATGGCAATTTACAATACACAGGCTCATTTGGCAGTGCCTCCGACCGCAGGCTTAAATCTGATTTCAGGGCTATTGAGGAACCGCTTGCCAAGCTCAGTTTGCTCAATGGTTTGAATTATACCAAAACGTACAACGGTAAGACGAATCGAGAATATGGCCTGATTGCCCAAGAGGTTCAGCAAGTATTTCCAGAATTAGTAACTGTGTTTGATCAAAAAGCAGGCTATTTAGCCGTAAACTATCTTGAACTCATCCCCATTGTCATTGAGGGCATGAAGGAGCTGAGGGCGGAAAACGAAGCCCTAAAAGCAAAAGTTTCAGAAATGGAAGCCCTGCAAAAGCGCTTAGCAAAGATTGAGGCGGCATTACAAATGAACATGGAAGCGCAACCAGCTGATGAAAAAAAAGAGGCAGATAAATAAAATGAGTTTATACCTAATCGAAAGGCTTGAAAGTTTCTTTCAAGTCTTTTTTCTACACCAACATAAAATTTTACCTCACCACATTCCCATTTAATACTGTGTAAACTAAATTATTTAACATTCTGAAGTTGTTTGTAGAGTTAGTAAAACGTCCGAATGCGGCCCACCTCTACAAACAGCAATCGAGTAAATCTTCAGATTTACGCTTATAGCAAAGTGTTAAATTACTTGGTTTACAGTGTATTAATCCTTCGCTATAAAATATTTAATCGATTCAAAAAAGCCTCTTTTCGCCTTCTTGAGATGGGGATTTCACTACCATCATTCATGACAACACTTCCTCCTTCTCCCCTAAGGTACTGTTGAACATAAGCTTCATTAATGAGGTGAGAATGATGTACCCGAAAAAAACGATGACATTCGAAGGACTTTTCATATTCTTTAATCTTTCGCGTTGTGTATATCATTTTGTTATTCTTCAAGAACAATTTTGTATAATTTCCATCTGCCTCACAGCGAATAATGTCTGTAATTTCAACAAATTGAATTCCATTACCCGTCGGAAGGCCTATTTTTTGGTCATTTGTATTGGAATGGCTAAGCTGGCTAATCAACTGTTGGATTTGTTCATTAGCAGTAGGAGGTACTTCTTCACTTTCTTGTACTTTTTTTACCGCATCCATAAGCTCTTGAATATTAATGGGCTTCAGCAAGTAATCTACTGCACTAATTTTAATGGCATTGATTGCATAATGATCATATGCAGTGGTGAATATGACCTTAAAATCAATTTTTGTAAATTTACTGAGCACATCAAACCCTGTACCATCGGGCATTTCTACATCGAGAAAAACCAATTCAGGTTCATGCGCTACAATGAGCTCATGAGCCTGTTTTACTGATGCTGCTTGTGCCAGTAGCTCTACATCTGGACAATATTTTTTTAATATTTTCGAGAGGATATTTCTCGCTCTGAGCTCATCATCCACAATAATTGCAGTAATGGCTCGTGTTGAAGTGTTTAAATTAGTCATGTTGTTTAGTAGCTGGTTTGAGGTAATTGGTATACCTGCTGTATGTTAAATTTTATCAAGCATAGGAAATTGGATTTCTACCCGTGTTCCTGTTGCTTGATTTTGCTCATCCTTTTTATCAATTACTTTAATAGAGATTTCTACACCATCAATGGAATTAATGGCTTTTAATCGTTCATCCACAATTTGCATGGCTCTCGACTTATGTGGTTTATTCATTTTCTTCCTGAGTTGCATGGCCTTTTCTCTGCCAATTCCATCATCGTCTATGATGCAATGTATTTTACGATCTACCCGTTTAAATTCAACCAATATATTCCCTTCTTCCTCTTTGTAAAATAATCCGTGATTAATGGAATTTTCTATAAATGGCTGTATCAACATCCCTGGTATTTTCAATTGTTTTCGATTAATTGAAGCATCCACAATTAAGGCAAAAGAAAATTTATTTTCAAAGCGCAATTTTTCCAAATCCATGTACAATCTTAACAAATCTACTTCCTGCTCAATGGTAATGTACTTTGTTTTGGATGATTCCAAATACATGCGCATCAATTTAGAAAAATTAGATAGGTAATTATTAGCCATCAACTCGTCATTGTCTAACATGAAATCTTGAATGGCATTGAGCGCATTAAAAATAAAATGTGGGTTCATTTGGGCTTGTAACACCTTCAATTCCAACCCTGAAAATATCTTATTGATACGAATTCGTTCCGCTTCTTTCTGTTGTATACGTTTGCGCTGTGCTAACATAATCACCCAAAATACCAATGCTAATAAACCGATATAGCCCAAAATAGCCCAAGTAGTGCGCCACCAAGGAGGTTGTATTTCAAAATGAAGCTTGAGGGGCGCACTCCAGTCGCTGTTGTGCTTTCGCGCCCGAATTTCCAGAAAATAATCACCAGGTTTGAGTGAGCTAAATGACAAAGTCAAGTTATTGTTGCTTGTCCACGCTCCGCGATTCAAACGATATTCATAAACCAACTTTTCAGGATGTACATACGTGATGGCTTTGTAAGCAAAACGCAACACTACATCATGATCAAATTTCTTTTCTGCATCGCCAAAAGACTGGACTTTACCATTGACCCAATACTTTTCAAAATGCAGTTTCGGAGGGCTTATAATCAATGCATGCTGAATCTCATTTACATTAACTACTGATAAGCCTTTACTTCCACCAACCCACAAATTACTGTCTAAATCGACCGTTAAGCAATTAATGTCATTTGACAGTAAGCCCGAATGTGACGTAAAAGAACCTAATCGCTCTCCATCCACATACGCCAAGCCATTGGGAGTGCCCACCCAAAGCCATTTATTTTGATCCATCACAATGGCTCGACATTGGTTGGAAGGCAAACCATCTGCTTCCGTATAAATCCTTCTTAACTCATATTTCGAACCATAAGGAGTGATGTAATAAAGCCCCTGCTCGGTACCAATCCATAAATTCTCATAAAAATCTATGTAAATAGAGTTAATTTGTTTCGCCGTGAAGTTCGCCAATACAAATTGTTTGTTGTAAGCAGCATCAAGTACAAATAGATTTTGCTTGGCATCTAAATAAAATAATTGCTTTTCATAACTCCGATAGGTACGGCTTACAGCCAATAAGCTATTTCGTTCAAATTGATACTCAAATACACCTCTAATTTTATTCTTCGTAACTGCGGCAATGCTTTCAAGCTGTTCAATGTTAGCATTACTCCTTAATATATTATCAGCTATTGCTAAGGCATTTCCTCGAGCATCAAACATTCCAGACTTTCCAGATACTTGATCTCTCCAATAAAACTTTCCACCTTCTGTTTCAATCATATCCAGCGTGTAGCCAAGTATCCATAATTTATCTTCTTCATACTTAGAAAAAACAATATCATCTATTGTCAATCCTTTGCGAGGGGCATACTTGGTCAATTCCAATTCGTGAAACACGCCATCTTCAAACCATAACACACCAGCTTTGGAGCCTATCCACACTTTTCCATTTTTATCCGTCTCTAATGTGCGAATAAAATTCATGGGAAGTCCATCGCTCGTCGTATATTGGTTAAAAATAGGGTGATATAAACAGAACACCCCATCACCATCTGTGGTCAACCAAACGTTTTGTTCATTATCTTGAAAAAAATAAGCAGATGATTTTTCTAATCTTAAGAGCTTATCTAAGCTAATCAAGTTTCCAGTTTCTAAGTCATATCGGTAACTCTTTGTATTTTTATATCGACTTGTAGCAGTGCTGATGTAAGCATATTTATTTGCAACAATATTCAAGTTATAAATCGCTTCTTGAGGTAATCCTGTTGCGTAAACTTGCCATTGATTTGACGCATCTAGGTGATAAATTTTCCCTTTACTTCCCAACCAAACACTGCAATCTTTGTCCTCGTAAAAACTGTAAATTTGCTCATCAGCTACGGGTAAAGAAACAAGTGGAGTTAACGTTGAATCGTTGCGATAAGCAAATACGCTGGGCAAATTCCCATACAATAACAATTGTTTTTCCTTGTTCACCGCATATTGCAACTCAAATGGACCTATAAAAAATGGGCGATATTTACTAACATCCCCCATTTCTGCTGAAAAAAGCTTCAACGAAATCGGCGTTTTAGAAGCAAAATAAGGTGTTTTTATGGAAGTAGTACTCCATTCACCACTAGCGGTTTTCTCAAATAACCACAACTGAGAGTAGGCCCATCCAGCAAGCCTATTCGTATCTAAAAATGCGATACCATTTAATCGAACAGGGCCATTTTCGACTTTTAATGGATAAATAGAGTCCTCTTTGATGATATTGATTCCCCCTTTCCACGTTGCAATCCATAAGCCACTGCTGTCAGGCGCTTCTGTTACTTCAATAGGAAAAGGACTGGTTAATCCATCTGTGGTATTGTAATTTTTCCATTCGGTTCCATCAAATCGGGCCAAGCCATTATCCGTTCCCATCCAAATGTAGCCTTTACTGTCTTGGAACATCTTATAAGTGATGTTATGCGGCAAGCCATTATCAACCGAATAGTGTTTATAGCTCAACTTTTCTTGCCCAAAGAGTGGAATGGCAAACTGCGAAAGGATGAGTAAGCACGTAATCAAAAAGCGATATAAAACAGTACTACGCGAAGTCAAATGAAATCTTGTTATAAACAGCAAAACTGCACAAATAGTTGAGTTTGCTAACGAATACAGGCATTCATACTGCAAATCTAGCAAACAAGTTTAAAGAGTCATTTAATTTTATTCGAGTTTAATCGTAGGGATCGCTTGCATTGCTACCCGTTTAAAAATAAAATGATGAATTCCTGTATGAAAGATTTCATCATTAAAGGCTAAGTCGATGGTTTGGCCTTCTAGCACCTCTTCCCAAGGTACATTTTCACTAAATGCTAATTGTAATGCCCAATACAATTGGCTTCCTAATCTGGTTTCTATTACCGAAATGGAAGGCTTTAACGTTTTTGTGCCCGTGTGCAACCGGAGATGTTGAGCAACGTGATAGAGTTCAGCTATGCGTTCCTTATCATCCAAATACTCTTTAACACTCCGATATTCTTCTAATTGACGGGCACTTTCTTCTTGATCTGCTTGAATAACCAGTAAAAAAGTAAAATGATTACGGTTTAATTCCACCAAACTATCAAATAGGGATCGTGTTTTTATTTTGAACGATTTTAATTCTTTTAATGCCAGGTATTCAGGAGGTAAGTACATGGCACTCAGTAGCAATCCTTCACTTTTTTTATATTGAATGAGACCATGTTCTTTTTCAATCAACCAATCATAGAATTGTTGATCTGATTTGATGTGTTGTTGACACTGAATCAATAAAAGAAACAGCAAGCACCTTGCTCCAGTTTTTATCACTTGTATATAATTTCCACTGTTCATGAAACAAATTGATTTGTTCATCAAATAGGCTTATTTCAAAGAAAAGTCAGGTATAACATGCCAAAGTTGCCCACTTTATACAAAGGAACAGAGAATATAGATGCAGCGAAATTGACATTTCATAACTGGCAGGACTTTGCAAGTAAGTGGTGACAAAAAATCCATAATTGGCAAGAAGTCCACGTGATGATCGGAGGTATAAATAATCTTGTACCTATCGTGAATGGAAGTTTTCAGAAAATTCCTAATAAATATCTTGTAATTCAAACAAACACCATTAACTTTGCACTCTCAAATCGCGGATGTGGCGAAATTGGTAGACGCACTAGACTTAGGATCTAGCGCCTTACGGCATGGGGGTTCGAGTCCCTCCATCCGCACAACAATCAAAAATCTCAACTTCCGAAGTTGGGATTTTTTAGTTTAGAGAGGGTTTGACTTTGTTTAGTTCAAACCATTTAAAGAGAGTCCTTTAGTAAAGGAGATCATCGCATGTCGCCATGCTTTAATCACTATTTTAATTAACGGCTTTCTAAATTTTCAGTTTTCTCACATTAAAAATTCGAGTGCCTTGGAAATTTCATTGGATAAGCGGGAAGATTCTTACGGTTTGGTTAAAATCCAGCTTAAGCAAGCCGATTATCAACCTGAGTTAGATACTCAGTTGAAAGAATATCGAAAAAAAGCAAATTTGAAAGGCTTCCGCCCTGGAAAAGTGCCTATGGGCATGATCAAAAAGATGGTAGGTAAAGACCTCAAAGCAGATGTAGTTAGCCGTGTTGCCATCGATCAACTAAACGATTATATCGAAGCTGAAGGTTTAAATCCCATCTTCAGTCCACTGCCAAAAGATGAACCTCTTACCCTTGAGGACTTTGAAGCTAAAGATGATTTTGATTTCGAATTTGAATTGTGCTTAGAGCCCGAAATCACGTATAGCCTATCAAAAGATTTAGCGATTTCTGCGCATAAGATTGAGCCTACTGATGCCGACCTTGAGGAAACTGTTGAGAAAATGATGACAGACATGCCTCAAACAGTTCAAGCTGACACGGTAGAAGAGGGAGATTTCATTAAAGGAACCTTCCAGCAAGCCGCTTCTGAGTTTGAAATGGAAACGGTATTACCCTTAAATCAAGTTCCTGAAGATAAACGAAGTATTTTTATTGGTAAGGGTAAAGACGAAGCTTTTACATTTGATTTGCGCGAAGCACTTCCTGAAGATAAAGAAATCAAATTACTTTTTGGCATTGAAGAGGAGAAAGCTGCCGAGATGAAAGGGGAAATGGAACTCACCATTACCGAAATTACGCGCAGCCAACAACCTGAGATGAATCAAGAATTCTTTGATCGTGTATTAGGCCCTGAAGTAGCTTCTACCGAAGAAGAGTTCCGCACGGAGCTTAAAAAGAAAATGGCAGAAGTTAATCAAAGTGTTGCTGATTCTATTTTCACTAGTGCAATCCGAGATCGTTTAATTGGTGAGATTGCTGTAAACTTGCCTGAAGATTTATTAAAAAAGGTATTAAAGCTAAGCCAAGAGAAAGAAGCGTTAAGCGATGAGGAAGTAGAAAAACGTTTCCCTAACTTCTTAACTGCTGTAAAATGGAGAGCGATCAGTAACCGCATTTTCAAAGATGCTGAGCTTACTATAGAAAATGAAGAAGTGGAATTAGCAGCCAGAGACGTAGTTCGCCAGCAGTTGCAACAAATGGGCTTAGTAGGTATGCCTGATGAGCAGATGGAATCATTTGTTGACATGATGCTACAGCGTGAAGATAGCCGTAAGCAAAATATGGAAGCTGCTTACGAACAAGTATTTACTACTAAAATCAGTAATTACATCAAAGAACAAATCACCATTACTGAAGAGATTGTTAGCATTGAAGAGTTCAAAAACATTGTGGATGAATTGAACAAAAAAGCGGAAGAGGAAGCAAAAGCTTTAGAAGAAGCTGAAGGAGCAACGGCTGAAGTAATTGAAGAAGACTAAACATCTCTGTTTATCACATTGAAAAAGCCATCCGAATTGGATGGCTTTTTTATGTGTTAAACTGCCGTAATGACTGTTTTTAAGGCTTCATAAAGTCCATACACATCGACAAAGCTATTATATAAAGGTACAGGAGCCACTCGAATCACATCAGGTTCGCGCCAATCTGCTACAACCCCTTGTTTTGTAATAGCTTGATGAATTTCTTTAGCACGATGACTTAGCACCAACGAAAGTTGACAGCCGCGCTCTTCCACTTGCTTAGGGGTAATGATTTGTATACGCACTTGATCTTGTTCCTGATTTAACTCTTGAATCAAATACTCCAAAAAACCAGTAAGTTTCCTACTTTTATTGACTAAAGCTTCCATGCCTACCTCATCGAATAAGCTCAACGAAGCTTTGTGAACTGCCATGGGCAAAATTTGCGCATTACTCAGTTGCCAGCCTGCTGCTCCTTTCATCGCTTCAAAGCCTTTTTCCATTAAAAAACGTTCTTCCTCGTTGTGCCCCCACCAACCTGCCATCCGAAGTAATTGAGGATCCTCGGCATACCTTTCATGCACAAACACGCCCGAAGTACCACCTGGCCCCGAATTTAAGTATTTATAGGAGCACCACACAGCAAAATCTACGTTCCAATCATGAAGGGCTAAGGATACATTGCCAGCGGCATGAGCCAAATCATAACCTGCCTTAGCTCCTACTTCATGTGCCTTAGCGGTAATGGCTTTCATATCAAACAATTGCCCTGTATAGTAATTTACGCCACCAAGCATGACCAAAGCCAACTCATCGCCAATTTCTTCAATCTTTTGAAGAATATCGGCTGTTCTCAAGGTATACTCTCCTGCTCTAGGCCATAATTCTACAATGGCCTCATCAGGCTCATAACCATGTAAAGCTGCTTGTGAACATACCGCATAATGATCTGAAGGAAAACAATCGCCTTCCACAATGATCTTAAAACGTTGGGCTGAAGGACGATAAAAAGAGGTTAGCATTAAATGCAAATTCACGGTCAGCGAATTCATCACCACTACCTCGGAGGGTTTAGCCCCAACTAAACGTGCTGTAGGCTCATTTAGAAACTTATGATAGTGGAACCAAGGGTTTCTACCTTGAAAATGACCTTCAACTCCAAACTTTTCCCAATCTTCCAACTCCACCATCACGGCATCCTTGACTTGCTTGGGTTGTAAACCCAGCGAATTTCCACAGAAATACAGGCAATCACTCCCTTCGTGTTGCGGGAAATAAAAATGCGCTCGATATTTTTTCAACTCATCTTGTTGATCTAGCTGCTCGGCAAATCGCTTAGTTGATTCAAATTCCATTTTAAGTGTTATTCGGTAATAAGGTGTTCGCTAAAATAGATTTTTTCATTCAATATACAGGTCTGCCCTTATTTTTTCCATTGAAATTATGTGATTCGATTCAAATTTCTTTTTTATCCTAAAACTCGCTCTACCAAGTAAACTATTAATGGATTCATCTTATGATTTTAGTTTTACAAATGAGATAAAATGACACGGTAAATTTCAAGCAAAAAACTAGCGCTAATCAACTAGTTATCAATAACTTAAGTAACGATTCTAAATAAAGCAAATCACTTTTTTCA
>JBMYQA010000022.1:0-37093 GCA_049600855.1 Flammeovirgaceae bacterium
TCTTTTGAAGTTTTTAACACTTTCACCTTCTTTTTCTTCCTTTTTCCCTTCAATCATCAACTTATTTCCGTTGATATCAATCTTAATCTCATCCTTATTGAAACCCGGAACGGCCAACTCTAAGGTGTAACTCCCTTCTACTTCCCAAATATTTACCTTTGGACGCGTCTCTGAAAACTCACCTCCCATTACTTTTGACAAATCATCAAATACCTCATCAAATATTGTGTGGAGCGGCCAAGACCAGTTCGTTTTGCTGTTTACCATTTTTGTATAAAATTTAAATTGACAATCAATTGAGTTCAGGGAAGAATAATCAATCACTATACCAAGTCAAAAACAGTAAAAGAAGATGTCATTTTGGCCTAAACACTCGTTTTAAAGAAATGAAAACAAGTCACTTTGTCACCAATCTATGCATATTTGTCTTAATAAAGATTGGTCAAGCAACATAATCTGTCTAACTTTGGTCTATATGATTAAAAACAACCATTTCTATGAAATACTTTTTCCATATTTTGTCGCTCACACTCTTTGTAATTCTTCTTTTTCCTAACACACTGCATGCGCAGCAAGGAGGATCGCTTGATGTGCTCAAACTTGAAACAAAAGACCTTCCAACAGGCTATCAATTTACAGAGAAATTAAAATGTAGAAGTACACAAGCAGCGCAGTTGTATAAAAACATCAATACCTACCAGCAAGAACTTGGAGGGGTAGCTCACGCGAGCTATCAATCGGTCATTGGAAATAAAGACTCAGGATCAATTTTGTACTTCCAATTCAATGAGAGTAAAGATATTCAGGCTTTTCTTGAGCAGCACTTGTGGGGAGATAAAGGCCAACCAAGCAAAACACGTCCAGAAGAATATGCGGTATATGGAAAAATACTAATTATTTGGAGTACTAATTCAGATAGCAAAATTAAGGCGGCATCTAAACGGAAAATTGAGAATGTGAAATAAGTAGGTAAGTAAAAAAGTCCTCGCACGACTGAACATGTGAGGACTTCCAATTGAGGTGCTTGCTCAAGCTTATCCACCAAACTTCGCTTTCAACATGGATAATTTATCTTGATACGATTCTTCTTTCTTTTTGGGAGCAGCTTTTTTCTTCTTCTTGCTAGGCGCTTTTTTATTCCCTGCTTGATTAGCGGCAGCCCCTTTCATTGATAACGCAATGCGCTTGCGATCTAAGTCTACTTCAGTAACCGTAACCATCACTTTTTGCTGTACTTTCACTACTTCGGATGGATGCTTAATAAAACGGTTAGCCAACTGACTCAAGTGTACTAAACCATCCTGATGCACCCCCACATCTACAAAAGCACCAAAATTCGTGATATTGGTTACGATTCCAGGTAAGGTCATGCCTACTCTCAAATCACTCATTGCTTCTACTCCCTCTGTAAACTGGAAAGATTCGAATTGTTCACGAGGGTCACGGCCAGGCTTAGCTAATTCATCCATGATATCCGTCAACGTAGGTAAGCCAACCGCATCAGTAACGTAACGTTTCAAATCAATTTTAGCACGCAATGCGCGATCTGCCATTAAATCTTTGACATCACAATTCAAATCTTTCGCCATCTGCTCTACAATCGAATAGCTTTCGGGGTGTACGGCACTGGCATCTAAAGGATTTTCAGCATCTCGAATGCGTAAAAAACCAGCAGCTTGTACAAATGCTTTTGCTCCTAACCTCGGCACGCTTTTCAAGTCTTCTCGCCGCTTAAAGGCACCATTTTCATTTCGGTGATTCACAATATTTTGTGCGATGGAACTTCCTACTCCCGATACATAAGTGAGCAATTCTTTACTTGCCGTATTCAAATCCACTCCTACCGCATTCACACAACTCACGACTACATCATCCAATCCCTTTTTTAGAGCCGTTTGATCTACATCATGCTGATACTGCCCTACTCCAATCGACTTGGGATCAATTTTCACCAATTCAGCGAGTGGGTCCATGAGTCTACGACCAATAGAAACAGCACCACGCACCGTGACATCATGGTCTGGAAATTCATTTCTAGCTACTTCAGAAGCCGAATACACCGAGGCTCCACTCTCATTCACCATGATGATTTGAACCGATGTAGGCAAACCAAGTGCACGTACAAAACTTTCTGTCTCCCGACTTGCTGTTCCATTACCAATGGCAATGGCTTCTATTTGGAATTTCTCTACTAAATGAGAAATACTCGCCCCAGCTTTTACCGTTTGTTTTTGAGGCGCATTAGGGAAAATCGCTTCATGGTGTAACAACTTGCCTTGTGCATTCAAGCAAACTACCTTGCATCCTGTTCTAAACCCAGGATCAATGGCCAGCACTGACTTTTCACCAAAAGGTGATGCCAATAAGAGTTGTTTTAAATTATCCGCAAATACTTTAATGGCTTCTTCATCGGCTTTTTTCTTGGTTGCCAAACGAATTTCTGTTTCCATAGAGGGTTTCAGCAATCGTTTATAACCATCTTTTACAGCCAATTCTACCTGTTCGCTGGCGGGATTATTTCCCAATACAAATCGGCGGTTGAGCTTGGCAATTGCCGCTTCTTCTTCTGGCGTACAATCCAAGGAAATGATCAACTCTTTTTCTGCCCTACGCATGGCTAGTATTCGGTGAGATGGTGCATTTTTAACGGATTCTGTCCACTCAAAGTAATCGCGGTATTTTTTCCCTTCTTCTTCTTTCCCTGCAATAACCTTACAACTAAATGTTCCCTCTTCTTCAAACAATTGTCGAATCTCTTTTCGAGCTTCTTGATCCTCGTTTACCTTTTCAGCAATGATATCTCTAGCACCCGCCAAAGCCTCTTCGATACTCGCTACCTCTTTTTCTTCCGAGAGGTATTTAGCAGCTTCATCATCCAAAGCAAAGCCCTCTTGCGCAAAAATTAACTCTGCTAAAGGTTCTAAGCCTTTTTCACGGGCTATGGTCGCACGTGTTCTGCGTTTGGGCTTATAGGGCAAGTATAAATCTTCTAACTCTGCCATGGTTTGAGCCGCCCTAATTTTTTTCTTCAATGCATCGGTTAACTTACCTTGCTCGTCAATGGTTTTCAAAACCGTTTCTCGCCGCTTCTCTAACTCCCGCAACTGCAATGCTCGATCTCGGATGGTCGTAATCGCTACTTCATCTAAACTTCCCGTCACTTCTTTTCGGTAACGCGAAATAAAAGGCACGGTAGCTCCTTCATCCAATAAATTCAGTGTATTTGTGACTTGTTGAATACTAATGCCCAACTCTTGAGCAATTTTGGAAATAATTTGTTCCATATTGAAGAAAAAAATTAGTAATAAGCGTAGTTTCCTTGCCGATTTTCAGCAGTGTGAACTCCATTAAAACAAGGTTGCAAATGTACCCAATAGAGCAGAAAAATGGAGGTATTAACAGGTAAAATATGAGGTGAGCGATACACGTTTGGCGATTTCTACTTTAGATAGCTTCATAAGGCAGATTTCGAACAGTAGAGATTGGAAACAAGAAGACATCCAATCTCTACTATTCGAAGTGATTTTACAGGCTAAATCTTGCTCCGAAGCTCAGTCCTGACAAAGCCAGATTAAAATTAGGATTAAAACTCAGCTGACTATAAGAAGCATCATTGATGCTATTTTGATTATAAATAGACGCGTTTAAAAATGGATTTAGTGCTCCTTCTAAACTAAACCATTCATTAATCTTAAATTGGACACCTGCATTCACGGAGAATGATACTGCATCTGATAATTCCTCGTGTGTAGTTCTAGCACTATTCGTCTTTAAAGACCTAAAATCCTTTCTTCTTTCGTATGCTAAGTCTGATTGTATATAAAATGCCCATCTGTTTAGGTTAAAATACCTTCTCACATAAAGCCCTCCAGCAAGGTAATGTCCTTCTCGTTCATCCTTGCTATCATTATCCTGATCATAATAATAATCGTTATAGCGATAGCTCGCGATCACTCCAAAGGACAAATTATCTTTAAGAAACCATCCAAACTGATTTACGGTACTGATGTTTTGGGACTTAATTTCTCTGATATCGTTATTGGATTTATTGATACTCCCACTAAATCGTGTGATCAATTCTTTTTCTCCTTTTGTGAATTGGGCAAAGGCAACTTGTGTGCCCAACAATAGCATTATTAATGTACTTATTGAAAGTTTCATTGCATCGTATTTTGAGTAAGGCGAGTTAACAGGTAATGGCCCGTTACCAGGTAAATCACCTCAACAGCGTGAATAATTAGTTTGAGATTTAATGCACTAAACTCGATGCAATGTTAGTGTGTTTTGATATTTTTATTATCAAAATTGTCAATTAAATTATCTTAATAATATTAGACAACTCTTAAAAGGATAAAATTGATGCCACTAGAGTATCATTTCTTCAGGGTAAGTGCCCTTAATTTTTTCAGATCACCTCGAAACACATTAAGATCTACATTGCCTTTTACCCCTCTAATTTTTCCTTTTCGAGAAAATTGCCACATTTTCCAACCTTTGATATCAGGCCCCCAAACGGGATTATAGTTTGCGACCCATAGCGGATACTTTTCAAACCCATGTCCTTGTAAATGCCATTTAAAGAAGTTTTCATAGGTATAAATGATGGGTTTTACCCCATAATGATCTTCTACTGCTTTTAGCCAACGTTTTAAGCCCAAGCGCAAGCGCTCTACTGTTTGCACAGTCGTATCGGGTAGCGCCTCAATATCAAGTACGGGAGGCAAATCGCCTTTGGAGAGTTCTACCTTTGCAATAAAGTTATTGGCTTGCTTCATGGAGTTTTCATTGGGTCGGTAATAATGATACGCCCCTCGAATAAAGCCATTTTTGCGAGATTCGCGCCAGTTGTAGGTAAAGTAATTATCCGGTCGATCTTCCCCGACTGTCGCACGAATTAAAGCAAATGAGATTCCCGCGCCTCTTCGAATCCAACCCAAATTATTCCAAGCAATCACATGTTGATATTCAGAAACATCAATACCATAGGTTTTGCCCTTAAAAATTTTTACGATCTTCTCAATTCGTTTCTCCTCTTCAGAAATACGCTCTAGCGGCGTCTCTGGCGGACAAACACCCATTAGGATCACTACGCTAACTAAAAAAAACAAAACTCTTAATAATTTCATGGAGCGAGTTTGGTTTAGAGCTTGTTTAAAGTAAAGTATTTCACCTACAAATGGCTAATTTGCGCTTATACTTCTTCAATTTTTTCTTAAATAATGATCATTATTCGCGGCAAAATTGAATTACCTAACGTCAAATTAGCTCATTTTCGGTTCGAAACCCCTTACTTTAAACAAGCTCTTAGTGTTCAAAATCAAATGGCCAAAGCTAATAAAGATAACGTATAGTGGTATAACCGTGTCTATTATGAATGGTTTTATTCACGATTTCTAGTCTTTCAGTAGCGCAGGTGTTAATTTGGACTTAAGAGGCTGTTTGTAATGTTCTTCCCACCTTCATCAAACGCATCACTTGAATGGTTTGGGCATGAAGTAACGCTTTGGCTTCTGCTATTGCTGTCGCTAATTGCATGGGACGATTACAAATGGAAATGGCAGCATCATAATCATTCGAATTTGTTGCTAAAGAAATGCCTCCTGCAATGGCAATTACAGGCTTTCCGAATTTTTTAGCTCGTCTGGCCACTTCAAAAGGCGCTTTCCCACTTGCTGATTGCGCATCCATATGGCCTTCTCCTGTAATCACTAAATCAGCCTGTTGAAGCTGTTCATCAAAACCCAATTCATCCAGTATGAAAGCACTTCCCTTCACTAGTTTCGCTCCCAAAACGCCATGCAACCCTCCTGATGTACCACCAGCAGCTCCAGCAAATGGCAAGTCGTGAATCCTTCGGTTGAATTGCTTTTCAATCAGGTCAGCAAGTTGATGATGTGCTTTTTGCAGTATTTCAACTTCTGCAGGACTTGCTCCTTTTTGAGGGCCAAATACAGCAGCCGCACCGCTAGTTCCAGTTAAAGGATTGTTTACATCACAAGGAATGAGTAGTTCACCGTGTTTGATACGACTATCTATGGTAGTACAATCTAGGTGTGTAATTTCTGTCCAATGCTGGGTTTCGCGACCATTTTTAGCCAAAAACCGAACGCCTAATGCACGCAATATTCCCATTCCTACTTCATTGGTTGCACTCCCTCCTACTCCAAGAATGATTCGTGTGCAGCCATGAGCTAAGGCGGCTTTTAATAATTGCCCTGTGCCATACGTACTTGCCTCCAATGCCTGGTATTCATTCGGCTGAAGCAAACGTAACCCTGAAGCATCTGCCAATTCAATAATGGCCGTTTGATGAGGCGTAATGTATAATGGCGCTTGAATGTTCCGCCCAATTGGATCCTGAACTTCGTGGATCAGCTTTTTGCCTCCTAATTGGCGATAAAGTACTTCAGCGGTACCATCACCACCATCAGCTACGGGCAATTGGATGCAATTTGCGTTTGGAAATACCGCTTTCACTGCTGAAGCGATGATTTCGGCAATTTCTACGCTGGTCAAACTTCCTTTGAATGCATTAGGAGCAATTAAAATATTCATTTAATAAAAGTGAATTTGAAAGGTGTGGCACTATAAGCTCAAATTATCCATTTTTTATCGCAAAAAAGAAACTTTCGACAACCTTAAATACCCTTTGATGTAAGGGGAACGCGCCGTAGATTCGTAGGAGCTATCACTATAAAACTAAAGATTTTAATTAACATTCAATCTGTATGGGCAATCAACACATGCTTTGGGGGATAGATCTTGGGGGAACTAAAATTGAAGGGGTTGCGCTCGATAAAAAGAATCAACACCGTATATTATGCCGTAAGCGCGTTCCTACAGAGTCTCATTTAGGCTATTGGCACATCATCCATCAAATTCAATTGCTCATTGAGAACATGGCTGAGGAAGTTGGCTCTTCGCCTGCTGCACTAGGAATTGGTACACCAGGTACGTTAGATCCCCAAACACAGACCATGAAAAATAGCAATACCACTTGCTTAAATGGACAAGCTTTTCAAATAGATTTAGAAACGGCATTAGGCATCCCGATTCGCATGGCAAATGATGCTAATTGTTTTGCATTGGCGGAAACAAAAATGGGCTGCATCGCTGAACAGCTTCCTGATGCTCAGGTAGTGTTCGGGGTCATTATGGGAACGGGCGTAGGTGGTGGTTTGGTGGTAAATGGACAAATTATTCAAGGGAAGCAAGGCATTGCAGGCGAATGGGGGCATACGTATTTAGATGAATCAGGTGGAGCTTGTTACTGTGGGAAAATAGGTTGTGTGGAAACCCTGATTTCAGGCCCGGCTGTTGAGCGCTATTATGCGCAGTTGACAGGCATTCAACGACCGCTCAAAGCGTTGATTGACCTTCATAAAAATCAAGAAGATGAACAGGCTACGGCTACCATAAAACGTTTGCTTCACTTTTTTGGCAAGGGAATCGCTCAGTTAATTAACATCATTGATCCAGATGCGATTGTGTTGGGTGGCGGTTTAGGAAATATTGATTTATTGTATACAGCAGGAGTTGAGGAAATAAAAAAACAGGTATTTAATCCCCGCTTAGATACTAAAATTCTCGCCCCAAAATTGGGAGATAGCGCAGGTGTATTTGGAGCTGCGCATTTATGGGATTAAGTAAGGACACTTCAGAAGCAGTAGAGGTTCCAGAAATATGGTTTGCCCCTACCCCATTATCGCCTACCTCATCTGTAACCACTCAATTAATTTCCCACAAAAAAGGTTTAAGCACCACACTTAAACCCTTAATATCTTATAAATCTAGTACGAATTTTCATCCAGACATTTTCTCCATGAGCGCCTCTACAGTTCTATTTTGCGTATAGATCACTTTGGCACGTAAAGCTCTGAGTCCGCGCACACCTTGTAAATCTTCTAAGGCTAAATCTTCCACATCATCTTCGATATAGCCCTCAGAAATCATATATTCTAAGTAATCGTGGTATTCTTGTGCGTCTTGAGGTTGGGAATAGACAATCACAATATTACCAGGTTTGGTAATCCGCTCATTCGTTCCCTTAATATTGGCCTTATCTACTCGTTTCTTAATGATCTCGTATCGCGCATTGTATGCCCCTTCTACATCAAACTGTTTCTCGTCCATTCGGAAATGAACCGAAATTGCCGTATTGTAGACTAAAATGAGTGAGGCAATTTCAATGTTTGTGTCGAGTTCTTTCTGAATTGACCTAAACTCATTTTCCATCTCATACATCACAATGAGCTGCCACAGGCGCAAATTCCGCAAAAAGAGCTCATTAAATTTCTTATTTTGTGTGATGGAGTTGCCAATGTAGATATTGTATTCAATCCCATCTGTTTTGTAACGCTCAAAATAATGTGGAAACATCTCCTGCGCTTCTACCTGTCGTTTATCAATGAAGGCGGCTAAGCGCTGATTAATGTAATTGACACTGGTGTCGTATTTTTTTCGCTCGTCGTAAATCGTTTGTAGCTCAGGGTCTAACAAAGAACGATAACCTTGAATCAATGCCCTGAGTGTTTCATTAATTTGCTCCAAGTGCTCAAATACGGGATATACTTCACTTCTCAAGAAGTTTAAAATCTTATGTTCACTGCCTGCCGCTAAACCTTGTCGCAATCCATCCTTAAAATTATTGGCACGAAACCGAAGTTCATTGAGAATAGGTAATTTCATGTGCCCATGTGCAGCCTTTAACACCCGATTAACCGCATCAATTTGTTTGATTAAATCGGCACTCACTGCTTTATTTCGTCGCACTGAAGATCCTTTAATGTCCATTTGGCCATACAATGGATACAGGTTTTCGAATATGATATCTTCAAAAACAGGTTGTTCGCCCCTCAGTTCTTGATCAATGAAGCGGACTGCTTCTTCTTCAAAACGCCATTTTACAGAAGGATGAATGGTGGTACATTCCTGTTGAATGATGGCTTCTACGGCATTTTTTTCTTCTGCTAAAAAGCGTTGGTGGGCAATTGCCAAACTTGGTGTAATATTTTCGAGTACTTGAGTCGTGCCTTTATGTAAAGCAAACTTTCGGGGTGAGGCCAGCTCTAGGTAACCTAAAAACTCATTGTCTGAACGAATAGGAATCAGCATATAGCTGTTAATTCCACCATCCACTAATCGTTTGGCAAAAGGACTTTGCTTCTCTTGGTAATAATCCTGCGTATTGGTGATGACAAAGTTTTCTTCTCTCCTCAGTAATCTTGAAAAAGACAGGGTACACATTTCCGAAGCACAATCCAATATTTCATGATCATGAAGCAACACACTTGTTACCCCTTCTCGTCCCATTGGCACTAATTTGTCCTCTTGTAATAATAACACGCCAATCGAAAAATCGGCACTGCCCAGCATTTTCCGAATTCCCCATTCCACTTTTTCAAATGTATCGGGCGATTTTACCAATAGGTTAGAAGCAATGGAAGTAACGGATTGATCAATGGTTACATCCACTAGATTGGTAATACTGACCCCTCTGAATATCCAACTGTTTGGTGGAAACTTGCTTTTCCACAAATCAATGTCATCAATATTCGCCATCAATTCCTCATAATCCGCTTGGGTAATTTTTTTTGCCTGATCAGTCGGAATAAACTCTGTCATATCGGCATTGACGAGTATTTTATACGTACGGATGAGGTCTTGCTGTTTATTAAAGATTTTAACATGCTGGGAATTTCCGCTGTATACAGGCAAGCCATAATGTTTCCCTAAAATGAAAAAGCAGCAGTACAGATAAAGCATATCCGCATCTACATCTTTCATGGTATACTCAAACTCTTCTCCCGAGGCTTCGATAATTGCATCGAAGCGCGTAGAAGTCATGAGTGGTTTGAAATAGAAAAGCGGGGTCAACACCTTAATTTCATTGGTAGTTAAGACATCGGGAAAGAGCGGTTTACACAATTTACGAATGGATTCTTGATATTGCTCCAAGTCCTCATCCATATGAATTCCATCGCGAAGTTCGGGGTACTTTTCAACTTCTTTCAACAAGCTCTTGGCATAATTCGCCTCATATTTTTCCTCACTTTGTGCCTGTTTTTCTAAGTTTTCAATGTGCTTAAAAAAACTCACATGCATAATGGCGGGAAACTCGATCTCTTGTCCGTTGTAAATCATAGTTGGAATTTGTAGTGGTTTACCAAAGCAGTTAATCAAAAAGAATGAGGCACTTTTTAATGTGTCTTTTGTGGCTATACTTCGTTACTAACTTCTTAAATAGCGGAGGAACGCCTCTCCGATGCTATTCGCGGCATTAGCGCCTCGTCTAGCCGCAAAATACTCTATTAACAAATACCTCATTCTTTTCACTCACCTGCTTAAGTTAGCTAAAAAAATTGTATAGACAAAGATAGAAAGTGTTTGGGAAATTTAAGCAGGTGCGCAAAAATATCCCATTTCCCTTCCTATTGCTTTACAAATAACTTAGTCACGGTTTGCCCACTCGCTATGATTCGTAAAATGTACGTACCTGCTTCAAATTGATGTGTATTTACATGGATACGCTCATCGGTGGTTTGATATTCGTCCAAAATATGTCCGACTAAATCAATGACTTGAATGGTTTTTATTCCACGCTCAGCCCAAGGAAATTCTACACTCAGTTTACCTGTTGTTGGATTTGGCGCAAGTGTGGTTAGTGTCGCTAATTCCGAAGAAGGCGTTGAGGTAATGGAAAATGTTTGTTCAATCCGTTCATTGGTGTTGCCAGCCTTGTCAGTCACCCGCCCTGCGGCAATGGCTACATGCACATCGCCGAGTTGAGCCGCTAGCTTTAAGGTGTATACGCCCCCATTTTCTTCAAACCCGATCACTGTGTTTCCACTTACCTCAAAATCTGAGCTCGTTAATACGCCAGTTACTTCCTCATTAAATGAAGCAGAAACCTCAAATGGGTGATTCGTGTCATAAACCCAATCGACACTCGGTGTGGTACCGTCATAAATCTTACGAATGGTATTGGATTCAAGGTTTTGATTTCCCGTTGGGTCAGCAAACGAACCTTCTGCTAAACTGACTGCTACCTCTCCATCAGTAGTGGGATTCACCAATACGGAATAGGTTTGATCACTGCCAGATAAATGAGATACACTTGCATTCATTACACTAAACGCTTGTAGGTCTAAATCTACTGCCTCATTGATATTCACGGTTACCTCAAAAGGTGCATTGACGTATGTTGCGGTTGAAGCCGTAAAATAAGGGATCGGCAAATCCAAGTCTACCCCAAATGCATAATTGTCAGTTACGAGTACAGTATCGTAATAATTTACCCATGCATCATTGGTACGAATGGGTTCATTAAAATCAAAATAGATATCTGCTTCATTATGAACGATGGTTCCATCAGGATGTCCTTCCAATGGAGCAATGCTGAATTTAATAAATCCGTGACTGTTTGGTTCGTCTCTTGTGCTATCGGGAAGGTCAATGTCATGGAATGTCCATGTAAGTACAGGAGCACCTTCACCAGATAATTCAACGGTATAATCGTGGCTAACAGCCCCCATACGCAACGTAGAAATGTCCATCAAAGTGGATAAGGTATCTACTACCACTACGGTGTAAGCTGTATCCGTTCCTGTATTTTGAAATCGGATTCGATAATCTAAGGTCGTTTCAGGTTTTACAAAACGGTGTTCGGTAATTCCTTGAGGAGTTGCCATTTTATCGTTTGGATCGAATGAATCGATGATGGGTAAGCAATCAATGTCTCTGGCAATGTCTGCATCGTCTTGTTCAAAGAAATTAGCTGAGCTTGTTCGTGTTGCTATATTCGTGTGGCAACCCGTTACCGTAGCCTGTGGCCTAGCATTCCCAGGATGTCCTGTTGGTTGATCTACTTCTATACGAATGCTGCCTGAATACGGATGATATTGCAAGATTAAACTATCGCCACTAGCCAACTGAAAACTATCGGAGCTTGCGAGGTTGACATCTTCATAAACACGATACACACTGGGTTCAGTCATATCGTGATCACTTAGGTTGCGGATGATAAATCGACTTCCTTGGGTAAGGCTGATACAATTGCCCTCAACCGCCAAGCTCGAACCATCCCAATCGGATGACGGCGAACTATTATTTGCCAAACAAGTATTCGCAGGCGTAATCCAAACTTCTGTACACTGATCAAGTCCTACAATACCAGACTCACAGCGTACCATATCTTGAATGTTAATTCGGCCAAATGTTCTTGCCTCAAGTGTACCCACATCAAACACATACACGCTATCTGCTGTGATACTATAAGTCTGATCAGTACTCAAAATCTCCACATATTTAGGAAGTTTCAGGTAGACTTTAGCATTTGCTGCGGCCACGAATCCCTCATTTTGATAGGTAATTGTGGTGTAGCTTTCAAAACAACGCCTTCTCCGATTGGAAGAAACAGAAACAGATAAAATGGGGCATTCCGTCACTTGTAAAGGGAAATCAAGCTCATCTATCACTTCGTGAATCGTATCTAGTTGAACTTGATAAGAATCATTACAACTATTGGTAAACAATAAACCTTGTATTTCAGGAAGAACCACTTCAATATCAAATACCCCTGTATCCACTAAAATCTCATAAGTCCCATCACTTTTAGTCATTCCATAAAACACTTCTGGAGAAGTACGCACCATGTAATTACTAAATGGCACATCTGATGAAGCATCAAACTGGCAATTCGAACTATTATCCTGATAAATTCTCCCTTTAATTACGTTAGCAGTAGGCCAATAATCAATACTAAATGTATTTGATCTGTCAACAGGCGAGTTACTCGCATTAGAAGTTGCTCCTTCGGGAATATACACACTGACATTAATTCGCTTTCTACCCGCAGCATTTGGGATGAGCATCGCTTGGAATTGGATACTGTCGATAGTGGTCAGCTGGGCCACCTGAGCATTTTTAATCGCCAAGTCACTGATTTCAAAACCTGATACACGAACAGGAAAATCAATTGTAAGTGGGATGCTATCTTGAGTTGTCAACTCGCTCAATGTACTTGAAATCTCAGGAGAAAGCATTCCCCAAGCCCAACTATGATTAAGGCCTGCTGCAATTCCTTTCACATTATTTAGTGTTGAAGGCACCTCACTCTGTGCAGCCTCACTCCATCCCCAAGTTACTAAAGTTCCATCTTCTTTTAATGCCAAAATCTGTCCTTGACTAGCCACCACTTTTTTTACTTGAGTTAGTCCAGCAAGAATATTGCTTTGATTGTCGCTACCAGCACCCCAAACCACTACAGTACCATCCTCTTTAAGCGCTATGCTAAAGTCACCACCAGCAGCAATCGCCTTTACATTACTTAATCCAGCAGGGGCACCGTTACCTGAACTGTTACCTCCCCCCCATTCAACTACTGTTCCATCAGCCTTCAATGCTAGGTTATGCCCGTTTCCTGCTGCAATGGCAATGACATTTATTAAATCTATGGGAACACTATCTTGTCCTGAACTATTCCTTCCCCAAACCACTACTGTACCATCTTCTTTTAAGGCAATGCTATGTGCATATCCTGCGTCAATGGCTGTTACCTGATCTAAATCCTCAGGAACATCCGCTGCTCCTTCCCCATTCCTTCCCCAAGCGACTACTGTTCCGTCTGTTTTTAGTGCTAAATTATGATGATGCCCCGCAGCAATCGCCTTTACGTCATGAAGTCCTGCTGGAACATTGAGTTTACCTGCATCATTTCTCCCCCAAGCCACAACTGTTCCATCCTCCTTCAAAGCTACTGTGTAACCAAATCCTGTAGCCAACTCCTTGATATACGTTAAGCCTACAGGAACATTCGTTTCCCCATAATTATTACTTCCCCAAGCAGCAATGGATCCATCTGCTTTTAAAGCTAAACTATGGTAATGTCCTGCGGCAATCGCTTGTATATCGGTTAAGCCTGCAGGCACGTTTGTCTCACCCGTAATATCTGCACCCCGTGACCAGGCAACTACCGTTCCATCTGCTTTCAATGCCAATCCAAAGTAGCTCCCTGCTGCTATCGCAATGACCCCTGTTAATTCCTCAAAAACGTTTGTTTGAGCGCCAAAGTCTACTCCCCAAGCGACTACTGTGCTATCCGCTTTCAGCGCTAAACTAAAATCGTGGCCTCCATCAATGGCTATGACACCTGTAAGATCGGCAGGCACATTGGTTTGAGCGCCAACGTTCGCTCCCCAGGCGACTACTGTTCCATCTTCCTTCAAGGCTAGGCTATGCGCCGTTCCAGCAGCAATGGCCTTCACATTCGTTAAACCTACGGGAATATTCGTTTGACCCGAGCTGTTATCCCCCCAGCCAACAACCGTTCCATCTGCTTTCAGTGCTAAATTGTGCGTTCCTCCTACTGCAATGCTCTTCACATCAGTTAATCCAGCAGGTACAGTAGCTAGTCCATAACGATTGCTTCCCCATGCCACTACCGTTCCATCTGCTTTCAAAGCGAGGTTATGTTCGTTCTTTGCTGCAATTGCTTTTACCCCTGTAAGTCCTTCAGGAACATTGGTCTGTCCTTCAGTATTGCTTCCCCAAGCTACTACCGTTCCATCTTCTTTTAAAGCGAGTGAATATTCCTTTCCTGCTGCGATGGCAATAAAGGTTTCATGCCACATGTAATCAGAAATTTGGGAATAATCATTATTTCCCCATCCAATCCAGTTGGCTTCAGTTTGGCTGTAACTGGTATAAAACGAACAAATTAAAGTAATGACTAAGGTGAGTTTAATGAAGCATTTGATGGGCTGCATAAATTGATGGCTAAACAGTTGAATAAAATGGAATCCTCTTTTAGAGGTTGTCTAAAATTTAAACCTTCAGTTTAAAATGGCTAATTTATCCTCATACTTCATTATTTTTTCCTTAAATAATTGCCATTATTCGCAGAAAAAATGCTTTGTCTGAGAATAAATTTCCTCATTTTAAACTAGAAGTATAAACTTTAGACAGCCTCTTAGTATTATGATTTACCCCAAGAGAAGTAAACAGCTATTTTGAATTATTTTTCACCTATGTGTTACTTTAATAGACTGTTTGATCAATAGCTCATTTTAATTGATAAACATCCATAGGTTCTAAAATCCCCTTTAATTCCACTCGTCCATGCTTAATGCAATCATATTCGTGATTCATATGCTCACATACTGCCTGAGATACTAGAAATTGACTGTCATACTTTTTATTCAGTTGTTCTATTCGCGAAGCAACGATCACGTCACTTCCTGTAATTGAATAGAGTTTGCGGTATTCATTTCCTACTTCACCTGCAATAATTTGCCCTGTATGCACACCAATTCCTATTTTTACAGGATGAATTTTCCCTTCATTTCCTAATTGTTCTACACGTTCAATCATCGCAAACCCAGCTGCAATTGCATCTTTTACATGGGTATCATTCACAATAGGAGCGCCAAATATGGCTAACATTCCATCACCTAACAATTGATTTACAGTACCTCCATATTCTCTAACAATATTCATTAATTCTCCAAATATAATATTTTGAAAAGCGACCACTTCTGTCGCCGAATGTACATTAGCAAACAGCGTAAAATCCCGAATATCTAAAAACAACACTGTGGCATTATACGAATTACTTTCTGCCTTGTCTAAATCTTTACTCAACAGCCGGTCGGCTACTTCGCTAGAGACGTGTTGCCCAAAAAGCGTTTGGATTTTCTCTAGTAAAGATTCTGACTTCCCTTTCTCCAATTGTATGGTGTGGGCAAACCACGCAGAAGTTCCAAATACCACAACAGAGGAGAAACCTATATTCATCACATAAAATAAAACTTGAGCGGATGCTGACACCGTTTTAGGGTGATCAATCAATGGCTGCTTTAAAAAAGCTGAGAAGATTGTTATTCCTAAAAACATCGCCATCCACACATATGACTTTTTCAAATCTAGAAATATTAACGCCCCTAGCGGCCCTAAAAAGCTCCAAACAACCACAGCGCCTGAATCATCAATACTTCCTATACTCCACTGAATAAATGCGGTAATCCATGTTATGCAAGTTAATTGAGCATATAATGTAGGTAGATGATTCTGAAGTTTATGAGAAATAATAATACTAGTACCAACAATAACCGTAAAGGAAAGTGGAAGCAATGCGGTTATGCCTATTCCAAAAATGAAATAATACATCAGAAACCAAATGACACCCAAGAAACTACAACTTGAAGCCACTAAAACTATCAAAAACTTTTTAAACGCCAGGTCTTTTGAATCACCTGAACGATGGGCAAAACTGCGTAAAAATTGGACAATTTGACTCATTTATTTATAGCGATACTTTTAACACTCCATTTAAGTAAAAGAACTCTGCTGAATTCGTTGCTACTTGATGAAAACAAAGGTATTTTGAGCCTTAAAAATCTTTTAGCACATTTTCGACATTGGCTTGTCCATTTTCGCCAAACACGTATTTTTGAAGCATATAAGGGTAAAAAGTGTGAATTTCATCCAAAAACATATTCGGAACTTTATCAATCATGGCATTCGACCTGCGGATGATTATCGTATTCGTATACGGATAAGAACCATCAATTTTATTTCAGGCATTGCCTTATTTATTACGGCACCGACCATTGGATTGTATCATGCGATTATCAACAATCAGGTTATTCCTTTTATTTGGCTAAATCTATTTTTAGTCATCTCTTTGGTATTAAATCGAAAGCGATACATCAATGCAGCGGTATTAATTATTACAGGAGGGATTGTGCTCGGAAATTCACTATCTATTTTAACTGGGAAAAGTACTGGGGCATTGTTATATGCATTACTAGCCACTGGGGTGATGAGTTATTTTTTAATGATTAACCGTTGGTTAAAACTCATGGTGATTGTTATCCCTTTTACCGCATTTTTTCTACTCAACTATTACCAAAAACAATTAATCAACCCAACGGCATCTCCTGAACTACCTATTTTATTTGTATTATTTGTCTTGATTGGCGCTTTACACTTCTTTACGTTAGAAAACAACAATTACCGAAAAGCACTGGCGCAATCCAACCATCAACTTCACGAACAGAACGAAGAGTTACAAGCTCAGAATCAGATAATTGCGCAACAAAAAGAAGAATTGAAAGCCTTAGACGAAAGTAAAACACAATTTTTCAATAATATTTCACATGAGTTTCGAACACCACTCACCCTCATTCAAGGGGCATTACAGCAGTTAGAAGAGAATCCTACTGGAAATTTAACACCGACACTGATTTCAAATGCCCACCAATCTAGTGGACAACTCAAAGAATTAATTGATCAATTATTAGATATTGCCAAAGTTGAGCATCAACAACACATTCCCACCCTCGCTCCAGCTGAGGTGATTGCCTTTCTTCGTACCACTGTGATGATGTTTGAATCAGCTGCCGTTCAAAAGAATATTTCCCTGAATTTTGAAAGTGATGTGGAACAATACTCACTCATGTTTGATCGAGAAGGCTTGACTAAAATTATGAATAACCTCCTGTCAAATGCCCTTAAGTTTACCCCTGAATATGGCAGGATTTCCGTGCAGGTTTTTACGGCTAATGAATGGTTAAAAGTGACCGTAACCGATACAGGAATGGGAATTCCTAAAGAAGAATTGCCCCAAATTTTTGATCGTTTCCATCAAGCCAAACATCATTTAGGTGGTACAGGAATTGGATTAGCGCTGGTAAAAGAATTATTAACCCTTTACCAAGGAGAAATAACCGTAACCAGTGAAGAGGGAAAAGGAACGACATTCACTTTTCAATTGCCGCAAATTCAAGATGAGGCTAGTGATCATCACCACCCAATAGCTACTCAAGAGTCTCCAACAACACCTGTTGAAACTACTTCTTCCAAAGCGCAATTACTCATTGTTGAAGATAACACAGATTTACAAACCCTTTTGGCTGCCTATTTGAGTGATGTTTATGAAATAGCGTTTGCTGCTAATGGAGAAGATGGCATTCAGCAGGCGCTCGAATCAATTCCAGATTTAATCATTAGTGATGTGATGATGCCCAAAAAGAATGGTTTTGAGTTGTGTACAACGCTGAAAAACCATGATCAAACCGCACATATTCCCATCATTTTGCTCACTGCACGCACGGGGCAGGCCAATACCAATGAAGGTTTAAAAGCACAAGCCGATGATTATTTAACCAAGCCTTTTGATAAAACGGAACTCTTATTACGCATTCAAAACTTATTGAAGGTCAGAAACCTGCTTCGTGAAAAATATGCGAATAGCACGAAATTCATTCCTGAAGAAATTAGCTCAAATACGCGCGATCAAGCCTTCATGCAACAGGCATTAGAAATATTAGAATTGCATTATCAACGACAGGATTTTTCGGTACAAGAGCTTGCAGAAGCCCTGAACCTGAGCCAACGGCAATTGAACCGCAAAATGCAGGCATTGGTTAGCCAGACTTCTGTGCAATTCATTCAATCCTTCCGTTTAGAGAAAACAAAACAATTACTCGCTGACTTTTCACTAAGTATGGGAGATATTGCCTTTGCAGTGGGTTTTAATAGTGCCTCTTATTTTAATAAGGCTTTTAAGAAAATGTATGGTAAAACTCCTACAGCGTTTCAGAAAAGCTTAGTGAAGTCCAAGTAAAAAACCATCCCAACATTCAGCTGAGATGGCTTATCCATTAGTATCTATACTACTTAGACTTCCTCCAACTCAAACTCCATCTTGGCTTCTTCATTGAATGCTTCAACAAAAGCTGCTATAGACATACTTCCCAAGTCTCCTTTTCCGTGTCTACGCACAGAAACTTGCTCATTATCGCGTTCTTTTTCACCTACGATAATCATGAAAGGAATCTTTTTCACTTCTGCATCACGGATTTTACGGCCAATCTTTTCATCGCGATTGTCCAAGAATCCTGTAATTCCAGCCTCATCTAAAGCACTCATTACTTTGTTGGCATAATCGGTATATTTTTCAGAGATGGCTAATACCGCAATTTGCTCAGGAGCTAACCACAATGGGAAATTACCCGCAGTGTTCTCAATCAATAGGGCGATAAATCGCTCCATTGACCCAAACAAGGCACGATGAATCATTACTGGACGGTGCTTATCGTTATCGCTTCCAACGTACTCCAATTCAAAGCGCTGAGGTAAGTTATAGTCTACCTGAATTGTTCCCAATTGCCACTTTCTACCCAAAGCGTCTTTCACCATGAAGTCAAGCTTAGGCCCATAGAAAGCCGCTTCGCCATATTCAGTAACGGTTTTCATTCCTTTCTCCTTAGTCGCTTCAATAATCGCAGACTCTGCCGTCTCCCATAATTCATCACTACCTAAGTATTTCGAACGATCTTCCAAATCACGTAATGAAATCTGAGTTTCAAAATTCGTAAACCCAAGATTTTTGTATACATAATTTACCAAATCGATTACTTTCAAGAATTCATCTTTCACCTGATCAGGGCGACAGAAGATGTGCGCATCATCTTGCGTAAAGCCTCTTACACGAGTTAATCCGTGTAATTCCCCACTTTGTTCATAGCGGTACACCGTACCAAACTCCGCATATCGTATCGGTAATTCCTTATACGAGTGAGGTTTAAAGTTATAAATCTCACAGTGATGCGGGCAATTCATCGGTTTTAAGAAGAACTCCTCCCCTTCACTAGCTGTTTTTATGGGTTGAAAAGAATCTTCACCGTATTTCGCATAATGGCCAGAAGTTTTATACAAATTTACATTCCCAATATGCGGACTCGCCACATGTTCGTAGCCCGCTCTTTTTTGAGCTTTACGTAAAAACGTTTCTAAACGCTCCCGCAAGGTAGCTCCTTTAGGAGTCCAAAGCGGTAAACCCAAACCTACTTTCTGTGAGAAATGGAATAATTCCAATTCACGACCCAACTTACGGTGATCGCGTTTTTTGGCCTCTTCAATCATGAATAGGTACTCATCGAGTTCTTTCTTTTTAGGGAAAGTGATGCCATACACTCGAGTGAGTTGCGGATTATTCTCATTGTTTCTCCAAAACGCACCAGCTACATTAGTTAACTTAATGGCTTTAATCATACCCGTATGTGGAATGTGCGGCCCTGCACACAAGTCAGTAAAGTCACCAGTATGATACAAGGTGATGCTGCCATCTTCTAAGCCTTCGATGAGTTCAATCTTGTATTGATCTCCCTTTTCTCTGAATAGCGCTAATGCATCATCTTTACTAATCTCTTGACGGATATTTTCGAACTTTTGCTTAGCCAGCTCTTGCATTTTCTTCTCGATTTTTGGGAAATCGTTTGAAGAGAACGCATGATCGCCAAAGTCTACATCATAGTAGAACCCATTTTCAATTGCTGGTCCCGTTCCGAACTTCACCCCAGGATACAATTCCTGAAGTGCGGAAGCCAACAAGTGAGCAGACGTATGCCAAAATGTAGATTTACCGGCATCATCATTCCATGTGAACAATTGCAAGTCTGAATCGGTGTCAATTGGGCGGGTAGGGTCTACTACTTCCCCATTTACTTTGGCCGCCAATACGTTACGCGCCAAGCCTTCGCTAATGCTTTTGGCAATGTCTAATGCCGAGCTGCCATTTTCATACTCCCGTACAGCTCCATCGGGAAATTTGATTTTCATCATCATTTTATTGTTTCACACACGCATACAATTGCGTGATTTGTTGAACATGAGGAAACAAACAACATTTCCTACTTACTTGATGGCAAAGATAGAATTCTTGAGATAGGGAAAGGGGAATGGAAGAATTTTATTTGCTGATTCCCCTTTTTTTTCTTCCCAGCCTGTTTACCATTTTTAGCTTTTGTCATTATAGGAAAACCGCAAGTGTTTTGGTGGAGACCAGCAAACACCTAAAAAACGGGGCGAGACCGAAAAGCCTGACGAGTAGGAATCACAAAAAATTCACACAAAAAGCATGACACCCATTAAAAACATCGAAGGGTTAAGCCCTGATGACATCACTAGAGCATTGAGCTTGGGCGGTAAATTTGTCATTTATCAATACTGCATCTCTATCATTTTCATGACCTTTAAATACAACAGCGAAATTCATTTTGTAAAGTCACGTCAAACAGGCATTATACAAGGGTTAAAGTTTACCCTATTGACACTACTCTTAGGTTGGTGGGGCATTCCTCGAGGGCCGATTTACACCATAAATTCCATTTTCAATAATCTCACTGGTGGTGTGGATGTAACGCAAGAGGTAGTAGATCAGCTGAATGTGCAGTTGGCAGGTTGAATACAGGGCTGCATCAATTAACAGCGTAAATTACGAAAATGGTTTGCGTTTTTTTTATCCCCCTAAACTATCCATTGCCCCCTTCGTCACATCTTCCATCATCTCTGGGCTGGGTTGTTCCGCCGATCACATGCGTAACAATCCAGCGCCAAATGATATCATAAAAATTAGGGAATATGTCTTTACAAAGTAGTCATTCCACCATCTACTACCAGCTCAGTACCTACTACATAAGAAGATTCAGCGCTAGCATAGAATAGAATGCTCTGTGCAACCTCTTCTGAAGTACCAAAACGACCTAGCGGAATCTGCTGCTTAATGCCGTTTTCAAATGCATCTAACTGCTCTTTTGCCATGCCTATTTTGTCGTAAATAGGTGTAGAAACTGGCCCTGGGCTTACTGCATTCACACGGATACCACGAGGAAGTAATTCTGCCGAAAGTGTTCTAGCTAAGCTTCGAATTGCCGCTTTTGAAGCTCCGTATACACTTGAAGTAGGTATGCCCTTTCGGTTTGAGATGGAGGTATTAATAATGATGGAAGCGCCTTCTGCTAAATAAGGAAGCGCTTTTTGTACACCAAAGAATACGCCTTTTACATTTACACCAATTACATGATCAAAAGTGGCCTCATCCCAAGCATCAAGGGGTTGTAAAATCAGAATACCCGCATTTAAAAATAAGACATCAATCTTTCCATGCTTCTCTCCAACTTGCTTGTAAAACTGTTCCAATTCGTTTGTCTTACTCACATCTAATTGCAATACATCAAACTCGTCACCTACCTCAGCTTTTGTTTCAGCTAAACGCTGCTCATTACGCGCATTAATTATTACACGCGCACCTTCTTTTTTGAATAAATGTGCCGTTGCCAATCCAATACCACTATTACCTCCTGTGATTACTGCTACCTTGTTTTCTAATCTTCCCATATTTTTAAGAATCAGTTAAATTTGAATTTATTTAATCTTTTAATTGGAATGTTCGCTATGATGTAAAGGTGAATTATCGCTTTATAATAACTTTATAATCGCTGGACATGATTTTGCCTGAAAAGTTCGAGTAGGTTATTTTGCAAGAGGTGGAATAACTTTTAATGGTAGATTCAGTTGCTCACTTCTATTTCTACCTCAAAAGTTTTTTTCATATGGATAGCTATTATAAGGAAAAATTGTCAAAATAAAAAAAGCTTTCAAGAATTACCCAAAGATGCCTAGAGACTGTTTGAATATCTTGTTTAGCACTAAAACTGACTTAATTTACATCCAGATAAGGCATTTTGACGCGAATAATGGTCATCTATTAAAGGAGAAAGCAACAAAATGGGGGGAAAAATCGGTCAGTTTTACCCCAAAAAAAATTCAAACAATCTCTTATAACCCCGCTTTTACAGCTGGTCATCACTGGGTTGGTCTAGTGGTTTGTGGTTTAAACAGCTACTGGTAGAAGTATAAAGCGATATAGAAATGCCTCTATACCACTCTATCGAATCAGATATATACTCGACTTTCTGTGGAATGAAATTCTGATGCAAAAGTTCGGATAAACTCTTATGTCGAATAAGAGTTGAAAAACAGTGAGTACATTGTTATTTACCCGCGTAAACTATCCATTGCCACTTGCTTCACATCTTCCATCATTTCGGGACTGGCTTGGGATTGGGCGATGGCTTTAAGGCCACTAAAGGTGGTAAAGAGGTAACGGGCCAAAGCACGAGCATGGTGTTTTTGGGAAATTTCTCCATTGGCTTGCCCTTTAGTGATGAGTTTGAAAAAGAGTTCTTCCTTCTCGTCTATATTTTGCGCAGCTATTTTAGCGATTTCTTGATCCACTGAGGCCAATTCTGTCGTACAATTCATCATAAAACAACCACACTCTTCTCCTTCCTTTGTTGCTGCAATGGTAGAAGCTAAAATCTGTTCAATAATTTCTAAGACTGGACGATCTTGTTCTAAGGTCTGAATTAAATGGGCTTCTGTACTGGTTTGATAACGTTCCAAAGCTGCCATAAATAATTCGCGTTTTCCGCCAAAGGTATCATATAAACTTGCCCGATTGATACCCAAATGGCTGACTAAATCGGATATAGCCGTGCCATTAAAGCCTTTGCGCCAAAAAAGGGCTAACGCTTTATCTAACACTTCCGATTCGTTAAACTGTTTGGTTCTGGGCATAATCATGAATTAACTAAAAAATGGGCTGGGTTGTTCCGCACGATCGCATGCGGAACAGTTCAGCCTCATATTCGTTACAAAATTAGGGAATATTCCTTACAAATTGGTCATTCCGCCATCTACTTCTAGTTCAGTACCTACTACATAAGAAGATTCAGGGCTAGCAAAGAATAGAATAGTATGTGCGACTTCTTCTGGACTACCAAAGCGACCGAGCGGAACCTGCTGCTTAATGCCATTTGCAAATTCATCTAACTGCTCTTGTGGCATACCCATTTTGTCGTAAATCGGTGTGGCAATTGGCCCTGGGCTTACCGCATTCACACGGATACCACGAGGAAGTAATTCTGCCGAAAGCGTTCTGGCTAAGCTTCGAACTGCTGCTTTTGAGGCTGCATATACACTTGAGGCAGGCATGCCCATTTGGTTTGAGATAGATGTATTGATAATGACTGAAGCGCCTTCTGCTAGGTAAGGAAGTGCTTTTTGTACGCCAAAGAATACGCCTTTTACATTTACATTCACCAAGTGGTCAAAAGTGGCCTCATCCCAAGCATCAACGGGTTGGAAAATACCAATGCCAGCATTTAAGAATAAGACATCAATTTTTCCATGCTGCTCTCCTACTTGCTTGTAAAACTGTTCTAATTCGCTCGTCTTACTCACATCTAATTGCAATACTTCAAAATCGTCTCCTACTTCAGCTTTCGTTTCAGCCAAACGCTGCTCATTACGCGCATTAATTACTACGCTTGCGCCTTCTTTTTTGAATAAATGTGCCGTTGCCAATCCAATACCGCTATTACCTCCTGTAATTACCGCTACTTTGTTTTCTAATCTTGCCATGTTTTTAAGAATCAGTTGAGTTTGAATTTATTTCTTTTTCATTTGGAACGTTCGTTCTGATACAAAGGTGAATTATTGGAACGATAATTCCAAATAAAAAAGAAATTATTTTGGAATTATCGTTCTGAAATAATTTTATCGGTGAATTGAATTTGGTAGAGAGACAAGGTTTTGCGTCTCTACGGCATTACATTTCGCATGATAGTTTAACGATTTCTCAGGTACTCAATCAATTCTTCTGAGGATTCGAAATGCATTTTTTTACGGAGGCGGAGTTTGGCTTTTCGGATACTTTCAGGTGAGATATTCAAGATCATAGCGAGTTCCTGATTATTAAAATTCAGTTTAATTAATGCACAAAGCCTCAGCTCATATTCTGTCAAATCTGCATATTCAATTTTTAATCTTTTATAAAAATTCGGATGCGCCAGTTTGAATGTTTGTGAGAAATTCTCCCACACTTCAATTGTTGTAGCTTCTTTTTTGAGTGCTCTTGAAAGGCTCTGTAACTTACTTTTTAAGGGATCTTCACTAATTTTGGTGAGTTCTTTGAGTTTTTGAATGGTTCTTTCAATCATCTGTTGTTTTTGAATTAAATATAAGGCTTGTGTCGCCAATTCATGATCTTTATGTTCCAGTTCCCGTTCATAGTTTTCATGTTCCTTCAAATCAGCCCTCAATTGTTGCTGCATGATTTTCTCTTCGAATTGCTTTCTTTTCAGTTGTTCTTCTAATAACGCTTGTGTACTTTCATTCAATTTTAATGCTTGATAAGCATTTTTCTGTTTATTCTTTAACCATAGAATGATAAGCACGCTAACGAGCAATAAACTTATAACTGTAGTGACAGCAAGATAAAACTGTAGTTGGTTGGTCAATTGTTCTTGAGCTATTCGCGCATTCAGTATGGCCGTTTCCCGATCTTGTCTGAATTGAATGGAATCTTTCTCTTGTTGAAACCGGTTTCGCTCTTCAAGCCTTACAATTTTGATGGTATTTTCCTTGTTAAACAGGCTATCTGCAATGAATTTAAAATCCTTATGCGTGTGATATGCCTGTTCATACTTTCCTAATTTCTCGTAAACCAAGCTTAGGGTCTCTAAACCATCACGGTAAATGACGGGTAAATGAATCTGATTCGCTAGGCGAGTTCCTTCAATCAGTGCTTTTTCGGCAATGTTATAGTTGTTGAGTTCAAAATGAATTCTTCCAAGATGCATTTGACTATTCGCAATTAATTGAGGCAAGTTCAATGCCTTTCCTATGTTTAAGGCTTGTGTAAGCTGAGTCAGTGCTTTTTGATGCGCTTTAATGGAACGATTAACGAGTGCAAGGCTAATTAAATCATACGCCATGTTGTGTTCTTCATCAATCGCCTTGTGAATATCATATGCTTTGGTAATGTATAATAATGCTTTTTCTGCGTCTCCCAGCGTATTGTACACATCACCCATATTTGCTAACACTGTTGCCTCTTCTCCCTGATCACCAATTTGTTGAAAAATAGCTAGCCCTTGCTGATAATAGGTTAGTGCCACTTCGTACGACTCTTGTTGCATGTACACGCCTGCCAAATTATTTAGGGTTCTCGCTACACGTTTTTGTTTATGATGCAACTTATTGATTTTCAATGCTTGGTGAAAAGCTGAAATGGCTTTTACATAATCACCAGACCTTGAATAACAATTGCCCAAGTTATTCTGAATGACAGCCAGTTGTAAGCTGTCTTGTAATTCTTGGTAAACAATAAATGAATATTCAAAATGCTTAATTGCCGCATTAAAATCTCCTTGATGCTGAAAAGAAACACCTAAATTATTATATATCGCAGCTTCTCTTGACGATAGGTTCAGTTCTTGAGCAACTCTTAATGCCTTTTTTTGGATGTAAATCGATGAATCTAATTGCTTCAAATCATTATAAACGATCCCAAGATTGATACAGCTAAATAAAATGAGTTTTTGATCGCCTATCTTTTCATTTTCTGCAAGTGCTGCTTTGTAATAAACAAGCGCTGGTCGATGCTTGCCCAAAGCCGAATTAATAATGCCTAACATGTTATAACATGCCGATATATCACGTGGTATTTTTAAGAGTTTGGCTAACTCCAACGCATCTTTATAATTAGCCAAAGCAGCCTGATAATCATAGGTGAGGTAATGGACTTTACCTAGACTTCTATAATTTCGGGCAACTTTAGTTTGATTCCTAATCACTTTCCATTGAGCTATTGCTTTTTGATAATACTGAATCGCACGCTGAAACTCCTTTTTCTGATCGTATACGTCTGCCAAACTTTCATATGCCCTTGCTTCTCCGAGTACATATTGCGCAGTCAAAGAAAGCCGTAAAACCTTATCGAACAGGATTTCTGCACGGTCATATTCTTTATAAACAAGTCTAAACCGCCCTAAATAATACCAGCTATCTATTTCTCCTGTTACATATTGAATCTTTTTAGCTTCCTCTATCGCTTTAGATGTATAATAAATGACTTGAGCCGAATCATGTTTTACATACGCTTTGGCTAATAAGTTTAGGCAATCTATATAAGTCTTTTTAGAATCTGCCTGCTCTAATAACTGTTGGAGCGAATCAATAACGTGCTTTGATTGCCCAAACGATTCGACCACTATGCTACTTAACAATAAAAATAGGAGAAGATAAGTTTTCATCACATACATTTTTCCAGTATCATCTTCAAAATAAGCTTTGTCTTGAAAAACAAGCACTTACAATCAGTCACAACCAAAAAGTTTAAATCAGTTCAAGATAAAAAAATAGCCATCTCAAAAGTTAACTTGAGATGGCTATTTTTTTATCTTTTTTAAACGAAATCTTTATCCTATCAGCTATTGTTGGCCTTCTACCCGTTAGTCATTAACTAAATATGGACTTTCATAGGGGTTAACTACATTTCCTTGCCAAATTGATACTCTATATAAAATACTAGTAGCATCCGCCCGCGTGGCATTAAATGTTGGCCCTAACACGGTCTTAATCGGATAGTTTACAATTAATAAATTGGTCTTTGCATTAGCTACTGCTTGTTTAGCCCAATTTGGTATCGCTCCATAATCTTCAAAATAAGACAGTTCTGAAATATCACCATTATTAATGGTAGCCGCTGATAACACGGTAACGACTTCTAATTTGGTGATGTTTTGATTGGGTTTAAATGTACCATCAGGGTAGCCTGCCATGTATCCTGATCTTGCAGCCCATAAAATTTTATCTTCTGCCCAATGTCCCGAAATATCAGAGAAATTCCGAGAAGCTACTACAGGATCAGTTGATAAGGGAGGGTTTAATACACTAGTCAACATTGCCGCAAACTCTGCTCGTGTCAAAAAGCGGTTAGGACGAAAAGTTTGATCAGGATAGCCAGCCATAAAGCCTTCATTAATGAAATATGCAATTTCATGCTCTGCCCAATGCCCTGAAATATCCTGAATTCCTCCAGCTGGTTCTGGATCATCATCAATTGTACCCAAACTAATTTCCTGCATTTGATCTAGCGCTCCTTCGTACAACAAAAAGGTAGGAAAATCATGGATATAAGAATATTCCTGATCAAAACCGAAAAACTTTGTTTTAATACCTGCCTGAATACGTGGGGTCACATTTAGCGTAATATTGGGCTGATCATAAACGATTTTGTTTAGGGAAAGTGCTCTACCAAAAAACTTGAAGTTATTATTATTATATGGCTGACTCTCAAGTACTACATCTGGAAACTCCACATGCAACTGTAAATTTGATGAAATTTCCGTAGGCTTCGATATTTCAAAATCGACATTTGAATGGCCTAAACCCTGCCATCCTGTTCCTTCATTGTATTCCAAACCTGCAGAAATATCACCCTGATCTAAAAAAACGCCTGCGTCAAGTTTTGTACCCACAAAAAACTTCCCTCCTAAATCTAATTTTAGTGTATTTTTAAATACTACAGGAACAGGGCCAATAAAGATCGTTATTGGAGGCAAGTCGATTTTAGCTAATGTTGTTTTTGCCTTTGCACCTAATCTACCGACTAGCTCAATATCTTTTAAATCGGCACTGATCAGCATCTTTAGCCTTCTTGGTAAAGGGTTAATCGCATTCTTCTCCCAAATAAACTCAAAATCTGGCCTAATCTTCATTTGCCCTTCTACAAAGATTCCTGCAATCGTTGATTTTTCTACTTTCAGACGAAAGTATCCATCACCATCTAATCTTTGAATCGCGTTATTGGGCCTAATTTGTTGATTCACCTGTACAGATGCAGACTCAAACACTTCATTTAAACCAGCTTCAGCAGTAGTAAATTCGATTTCCTCTCCGCGTTGCTGAATAGCGATAATCCTCCGCATATAACCATAAGGCACATTCGATGCAATACCTGAAACAAGTATATCTCCAAGCTGAACAGCTTGAACCTTCGCTGATTTCGTAAAAATTAATTTTTCATCATCCATTAACTGGAGGTGCTGATTATCAGACTCTGAAAAAATTTTTACAAAATCATATACGACTACATTTTCTTCATGAGAAGCAAGCTCAGGAACAATGTTTTGCTCCTCGCTACAACCGACTAAAATAAGAATGCAAATTAGCACTCCAACAATCTTTTTCATTGTTATTAAGTTTTGAAAATTTATACAATACCACAAAATGCTTAAAACTCAGGTGATCTATTTGTTACAGTAGAGGAGCGGATTTACTTCATTTGAAGTTGTTGATAGAGCATAAATGAATGACAGCAACTTCCTGTTTCTGTTCTCTACCAAATCATTTTTTGATGTGCGAATTAAGCGTATATCTGGCCGATACGTGAACTTTGATTGGGGCTATTTTGTGGACATTAGTAGGGACAATGCATTATTTACAGCATATATATAATTGATAATCAACAACTTAAATATTTATTCTTTTAAAACAAATATCTTACTACAAATGGCCTGCTATCCTAAATTACTTCAATATAATCTAAACAAAAATAAATGACTTATTTGCAACGCCCATTGTACCAATTGCGAATTCACTATATAACCAACATATTATTACCACTATGAAAACACTAAAAATAGCCCTATTTACTATGCTTATTTTCTGTTTTGCAATGAGTTGCGAAGACACCACATTAAATCAAAGTGAGGAAGCATCTGATCAGGCTGAGGAGGCACTCCTTTTACAAAAGCAATTGAAGGAAATTACTGAATTAACAGAAGGAGTAACCTGTGAAGATTTATCAAATTGGGCGTTTACCCCAATTGGAAACAAACCCTGTGGAGGGCCATCAGATTACTTAGCCTATCCTTTGTCCATTGATACGGATGCTTTTCTGGCAAAAGTAGAGGCGTACACCCAAGCACATAAGGCTTTCAATGAGAAATGGGGATTAATTTCAGATTGTGCCCTTGAACCCATGCCATCAGGCATTTCTTGTAAAAGCGGGAAAGCAATATTGGTTTATTAAAACGATTCATCACCCCCTATTCACACTTTTGGCGTGTGTGGATAGGGTTTTTACTTGTTCCTATTTAAGCAAGTTTCTATTATGAACTCCACTGTACCCGCATTACCCCAGCTTGAATTCCGACTTTTTCGAAAAAATGGAGCCAATGCAATTGTTGCGCAGAAAGGCTATCGTTTGGTGATTTAACTTCTAAAAATTGATATTCCCCTTCCTTGAATAAAAATAGATCGGGAAGTCCTTTCATGTTTTCTCGCACGTTTCGGGCAATTTCTAACAAGGTTTTACCAATGAGTAACGCATCAATATGCTGAAAATACAATTGAATTCCTGCAATTAAACTGTGATCCCAATAAATGAATGGGGTAACAATCCCTGCTTTATATTCGAAGTTATGTAAGATCAGCTTTTTCGCTTCTTCGGGATTTTTTAATAAATCGACACGCTCAAGAAAGTGTTCTTCGCGTTTTTCAAAGAATTCAGGGTAGTATAAGTCGGAAGGAATGCGTTGAAACGGATTATGAATACTTTTGGTCACACTTTCGAATAACACATCCCAAAAGAAAAGTCCGAATAAACCTCGCCATACAAAATTTTCAGAATGGAAACCTTGCCACCCCTGTTCTTGATAATGCATCAACACGCCTTTTTCTACTTGGTATTGATAGCTTGCTGAGACTTCACAACTCGGAGCGGATTTTAAATAGGCAGTTGTTGATTTTACTCGTTTTTTATTGAGTCGGTTTTGAAAATCTATGGCAAAATATTTTTCATCTGCATTTTTAAAACTGACTTGAATTTCTTGGCAAAGCGCTAAGGCTTCTTCTATACGCTGTTGTTTATTCAGTATCCGAACTTGTCGTTCACGCGATGGTGGATTATCCGAGTTTTGATAAATGTGTAAAGCTTCATCAAGTAATTTTTGTTTTTCAAAATATTCGCCGAGTCGTTTTACCAAACGATCATAAGTAGAAAAAGCAAGCGTGCTAATGGAATCGCGTTTGGGCAACCAAGTAGAAAACAAGGTAAAAATTTCTTCTGGTGATGAAGTCTCACGCATCAACCGAAATTGATGATATGCACTGGCAATACTGAATTTATCATCAGCATCTTTTCGTGTTTTGAAATAAGGGGTAAAATCCTCATCGGCAAAATCTTCAAACTTCGAATTACCTAAATCTCGAATCACAAATTGAGTCATATCCCCATAGGTATTCCCAAAATAAAGGAAGAGCAAAAATGAAGCAACTTCTTCATAACCTTGTCGCAATACATTCTCTTTACCTGCTAACCAATCCAGAAAATCCGCGTAAGGGACATTGGTCAGAAACCACTCCAATAATTCAGTTTTTTTCAATTTTGCTAAACCTTTGCTTTCTGCATGAAGTCGTTTAGCCGCCTTAGTTAATTCAGGTTTCGTAAATAAAGCAAGCACCTCTACGTAATATTCTTCGGGGCTTTCCGATACAGGACTTGCAAAGTTTTGCTCAATGAGCTCCATCCACAACTCATCGGTAATCTCCAACTCAGCATAATTGAAACTATCGACTCTAAAGAAACGCTTCCTGCGATTCATCATGCGCAAAAACAAGCATTGTCCGTCTTCTGGTAATGCAGCAAAACGATTCATAAAATCCCATTCACGTGCTTCAAGAATGTTTTCATACATATTTTGAACAAAAGCAATTAAGCTTTTGAAATTATCCAAATAATATTTTGGAGGGAGTTCTATTTGATTGGGATGAGGCAATGGAATACGAAATCAATTGAATTGATGGTGAAAATACGAAAATCAAACCGTATGGGAATTACGGACTATAATTATTTTCTGCTGTAGCGTAACCAATTCGGATAAATATTCGTCATATTTACGGTGTTATTCTCTCCATAACGCAGCTCTTCTAACCAACTATCAATAATAACTTGGTGCGTTCAACTTGCTACAAAGATACCATCCTGATTTCCAGCTATTCTCTCAACAAGAGTAGTTAAAAATATATCCAATTGTTTGACTAGAAAATGCCTGAACGGGAAACTGTTTGGGCATTTTTTTAAGTAGATCAGGTGTCCTTTATCACAAGCTGCTAATTATTAAATATGCTTGTCGGTTTTTTATCCTCATCAATGGCTACGAAGGTAAAAGAACCTACAATTGCTTTGTTGCGCTCATCGGTATACATCTCTTCCAAATAAATCTCGACCTTTACATCAAGGCTAGTCGTACCTACTTTCGTGACTTTGGCAATCAGTTCAATGATGGTTCCAGCAGGAATGGGATGCTTAAAATCAATACGATCGGAAGAAACAGTAACTACTCTTTTACGCGTGAAGCGAGTTGCGCAAATAAAGGCAACTTCATCCATCAATTGCATAGCTGTTCCGCCAAATAGGGTATCGTAATGGTTGGTGGTATTAGGGAAAACAGCTTTAAAGATGTGGGTTTTAGATTGTTTAATCCGCTCTTGTAGGTTCATATTATTGACAAATTTCTTTTTCTACCGCCAAAAAATGGCTAATCTCTCTTGCGCCCGCAAATAAAGGAGTGATTTCGATGTGACACAAGTATTCCTCCCCGCTTTTTCTATAATTTATCAAATCGCCCGTTACCGGTTGCCCATCTAATAAACCTCGGCGAATGTATTGTATTGTTTGTTTGTTGGTGTTTTCCCCTTGTAAAAAAGAAGGATGCGCATGAATTACCTCTTGAGTCGGATAACCCGTCATTTGTTCAAAACCTTTACTTACCCACTCAATTTGGCGCTTGTGATTGGTAATTACCAATGCGTCAAAACCAGAATGTAATAACTCATATAAGTTCACATTCCAACGGTATTTAGACATTAACTGATATAAAAGATCAATTTCCTGGATTTGTTCAATGTTTGGGTTCCACGCTAGAGAGGCAATGTCCCAACACATTAATGGAGCTAACTTATTCATGATTGGTGAATCTTGTCATTATTTTTCTTAAAAAGTTGTTAAACTCATTTGTTCAGAAAAAAGTAAAAAAAATCAAATGTGTACCGTTTTCTCATTTTCGGATTATACAAGTAATGAAAACTTCAATCACTAATCCATCAGTATGAGAAAGCTCCTATTTGTGCCCATGTTGCTCCTTGCTTGCACACAAAATCCAGAAAATATTGGAAATGCCCGAAACAATCCACAAAACGTAGCAGTTATCCCAATTAATGGGGCAGCACATTCCATTACACAGCCGTTAATCATTGATTCTTCATCAAATTCATTCGCTCATTCTATGAAAGATATTTCTCGTGATTCATCGACTAGTAGTAGACCATTACCCTCAGACATCAATTATAAACCTAAAGGTCAATATCAATCCTTAAAAGCTAAGGTAAAGCAACGACAAGCCCATTATCAAGCTTCATTGCAAGACACCACCCAAATCTCAAAAAGCTTGTTAGACCGTGTACGCACAGAAGTCACGAACGTATTACTACAAGAGATTATCCCGTTTTGGTATGGGACCGAATGGGATTTTAATGGCTACACGGCTACACCACAACAAGGAGAAATTGCTTGTGGTTACCTCGTTTCTACGACACTTCGAGATGCTGGTTTCCGATTAAATCGTTATCATCTCGCACAACAAGCCAGTTATTTTGCCGCACTTAGCCTCCAGAAAAAAGCAGATCTAAAAATTTTTCATCATCATACCCCAACGGAACTAAAAAATAAACTATTGCATCAACTCAAGGCAAAATCGGGTTTGTATTTTATTGGGTTAGACAATCACGTCGGTTACTTGCTCATTCATCAAGATGAGTTGTATTTTATTCATTCAAATTACATTACTGATCGGGTTATGATTGAATATGCCGAGGAATCACAGGCATTTGGGAGTTCCATTTATGTGATTGCCGATATCACCTACAACGATGCCTTGCTGACAAAATGGATCAAAAACGAAGTCATTAAAATTAAACGAGGTAAATAATTATGCCCCATTCCATAGTTGTAAACGGTATACTATGGAATGGGGCAAAAATTAGTCTCTGTTAGGATTTTTCTCGTTTCAAGTTCCAAATTAAAGTTCGGACACTGGCACTTTTAGGGTACTGCTTGAGGTACGCTTCTAACAAAGGAATGGCCTTTTCTGTTTTACCCATTTTTACATAAATCTGTCCCATACGCAATGGGTTGCCACTGTAATTGGGGAAAAGCTCCTGATTTATTTTCAAAATTGCCAAAGCCAAATCGTATTCTTTATTCGCATATTTCGTTAATGCATAACTGTATATCTCGCTTCCTCGCTCCGTTTGGGCTTCCAAATTCTGCGCAATTTGAGTCGTGTGCTTTTTGATATATCTTGAACCTTTTTCATTCAATACCTTTTCTAAAGCCATTGCGCCTGAATACTTCGGTGTATACCTTTCATTTGAAATGATTTTTGAAAAATCTTCTTCTAAGCGAGTAATTGGAGATTCAATGATCCGACCAATTTCTTCGCCGTTTTTGTAGACAATAAATGTAGGCACTCGAAATACATTAAGTCCTTTTTCTTCTCTGCCATCACTTTGCTTATAGGCTTCTAAATCATTATTTACAGCGAATACCGCGAGTTGCGCTGGCGTTAATCCAATTTGATCTGCCATTTTATAAAATCGAGGCAACTCTCTTCGACTATCCCCACACCAACTTCCAAAAAACGCTTTCACTTGAATATCACCGAGATTTTCCTGCTTCATCTTTTGAGAAGCTTTTTCATCCAACTGATAAGCTGAATATTCCGATTGAAACCAAGTACGATAGTTTTCTAAATCAAAAGCTTGCTTGGTAATGGCTCCAATCAAACTCACGCGACCATTTTTTGCTACAAGCTCCCGATTCACTTGCTGCGGTTCACGCAAGCGATCAAGCAATTGGAGTTTAGGTTCTACTAGCTTAGCAAATTGCGCCGTGTCCATTTCTCGTGTTTTTTCATAATAGAAAGCAGCTTTGTCAAACGCTTGATTCGCCAATAGCCCTTCGGCATAAGCCAACCACGATTCCGCTTCTTCGGGAAACAACATGGTATTTAAACGAAAGGCAACTAAGGCCTTTTGCGGTTCTTTAAAAGACAATAGTTTATACCCAAAGCTATTGAGGTACTCACTTGTTGGCATACATTGATAACACTGGTTAAAAAACTCTTCTAGCTGATGAATAGAAGTGGTTTGATCTAATCCAGCAATGGCCAACATCACTTGTCCAAGTGGTTTTGTTTCAGGGAAAAGCGTGGCATTCATGCGAAATACCACTTTCGCTTGGTCATAATGACCTTGATTTAATACTTCGAGAGCCACTTTGTTGAGTGAATTTGCCTGCGAAAGCACTTGAGCAGCTTCTGCAACTAACACTTGTTCGTGTATACTCGCCGAATCAGCTAAAGCGAGTTTGAGCACTTTTTGGGCAAAGATTTTGGATGGGTCATCATCCAAGGCAACTGCAACTTGATGGTGTAATACGAGATAGGTTAGTAAACAGCAGGTAAAAGCATAAAGTAGGAAACGTTTCATAATTTAATAGGTTTAAATAAAGGATAATGTAAAGTTATCCAGCAGTTGGGCACCTTGTTACTAACAAAAGGTTAAGGTAGAAACAACAAGATGTTAAGTAAAAATGAAACGTAACCTATGTAAAAAGCCATCTCCGATTAGAGATGGCTTGCGTGTTGTTTGTGGATTTTTTATTTAAGAAACTGTTTGAAGAGCTAAAACTTCAAACAACTTCTAAGAGCTTATCTAAATGTAGTTAAGTCGTTGCTTGAATAGGGTGGATACTAATAGTGTCGCTTTTTTCAAATCAGGAACTCGAATTCGTTCGGCTAACACTGCTGAAGTAGAAGAGTGCTGAATTTTATTGAATAATTTAAGGTAATAAACATACGCTAAATATACTCCTGCCCTCGCGATCTTGGGTAAGCGAATGATGCCTTCATAAGCTTTATCGAAGTCTTTCTGGATATCAGCTTCTATCAAGTCTTTGGCGTGTTGATCAAACTTACTGAAAGCTACTCCAGGAAAATAGATTCGTCCTCTATCTACAAAGTCACTTTTCATGTCACGCAAAAAGTTTACCTTTTGGAAAGCAGATCCTAAACTCCTTGCTGGTTCTTTCAGTTCATCAAACATTTTAGCATCTCCTTCACAAAAAACGCGTAAACACATTAAACCAACTACCTCTGCAGAACCGTAAATGTACTCTTCGTATTGCCCGTCACTGTATTCGTTCATATACAAATCCATCTCCATACTTTTAAGAAAAGCATCAATCAATTCTCGCTCAATTTTATACTCATTTACAACTAACTGAAAGGAGTGCAATATCGGATTTAGACTAATTCTTTCTTCAATCGCTTTGTAAGTATCTTCCCGAAAACGTTGCAGTAGGCTTTTCTTATCGTAATCATGAAAAGTATCTACGATTTCGTCTGCATAACGTACAAAACCGTAAATCGCGTAAATTGGGAAATGAATTCTTTTGTCTAATGTTTGAATTCCTAAGGTAAATGATGTGCTATAGTGCTTAGTGATCAGCTTACTGCACTTTAAGGCAGTAGTATCAAAAAGAGCCATGTGATTCATAACAAGCAGGTTTAGTAATAAAATACATTATGCTAAAAACACAACATGAGTGCCTGGGCCAACGAAAACATTGACCCATTGTGTTGATAATGCTACTTGAACACACCAAATGGAAACCCAAATGTTGACAATTTTAGTATCAGAAAAATAATAAAATAATAGTTAACTACGAATTTAATTGGCACAATAAGAATAGTTATACCACTCGCGGTTTGCCATCAGTAGCCTTAATTATAAAGAGCGCTAAAATTTCTATTAGTTGCTATACACTTTCAATTGCCGCTTAAGTTCTTTTCGGGCAATGTGAATTCTATTTTTAACGGTACCTATCGGAATTTCTAAACGTTCCGCAATTTCATAATACTTAAACCCTTTAAAATGAAGCATAAATGGCGTTTTATATACATCATCTAAACGATCAACGGCCTCATGCATGTCTTGTAAGGCAAAATGAGAATAGGCCATATTTTGCGTGATACTCGCTGAAGAATTAATGTAATGTAAATTATCAGTAGTATCAATGAAAGTCGCTCTACGAATCATACGCTGATAGTTGGTAATGAAGGTGTTCTTCATAATGGTATATAACCAAGCTTTCAGATTCGTGCCTTCCACAAATTTATCTCGATTTACAAACGCTTTCAACAAAGTCTCTTGCAAGAGATCGTTCGCGTTCTCTAAATCCTTCGTCAATTTTAATGCAAATGGCTTAAGCGAAGATGTCAATCCCTCAAGGGAGTGACTGAATTCTAAAGCAGTCATAGTAGCGTTTGTTTAACAT
>JBMYQA010000023.1:0-226 GCA_049600855.1 Flammeovirgaceae bacterium
CAAGATCAGGAAAATCTCAAATCCCCACTTTTACAGTCTATTGGAACTGCTGAGCGCTTAGACCTTACTTATGAACATCGCGTCATTGAATTTGATTTTACCAGCTTAAATTATGTAAAAGCCCACAAAAACAATTTTGCCTACATGCTAGAAGGCTTTGATCGGGATTGGCGCTATACGTCAGCAGATCGGCGTTTTGCAACCTACACTAACTTGCCCGCCAAAG
>JBMYQA010000023.1:236-37092 GCA_049600855.1 Flammeovirgaceae bacterium
GTAAAGGCCAGTAATAACGATGGAAAATGGAATGAAGATGGCCTTGAACTGCTCATTAATGTGCGGCCTCCTATTTGGAAAACGTGGTGGTTTCAGACAGCTTTAACCCTATTTATACTCATTTCAGCGATTTCCTTCTATCGTTATCGAGTCAATCAAATTAAAAGACAAAAGGTGAGACTCGAACAATTAGTAGAAAAACGTACTGAAGAGGTGAAAACTAAAAACACCGAGTTAGAACAGCGTAATGTAGAATTACATCAACAACAGGAAGAAATTCTAGCACAACGCGATTACATTGAACAAAAAAATAAGGAACTCACCAAGCAAAAGCAAGATCTTGAAAAGTCGTATCAAAATGTACAAATCCTTTCTGAGATTGGAAATCAAGTAATTTCTAAATTGGATTTGGAAGACGTGGTGATGAGTGTTTATCAAAATGTAAATGCCCTGATGGATGCTTCGGGCTTCGGCATTGGCATTTATGATGAAGCTGCTGATTCAATAATGTTTAAAGGCTATATCGAAAAGGGTGAAGTATTGCCTACCCATAAAAGTGCATTTGACCCTAAAAATGATTTAGCTAGCTGGTGTATCCATACCAATAGAGAAATATTTATTAATGATGTAGAAGCAGAATATAAACACTATGTCACGAATATTCATTTTCAGGAATTAGAAGGCGAAATGCCGCAGTCGTTGATTTACTTGCCCCTGATTCACCTCGAAAAAAAGATTGGAGTCATTACGGTGCAAAGCTTTAAAAAGCATGCATATACGCAAAAAGAGATCAATCTATTGCGAAACCTCGCCATTTACATTTCGATAGCGGTAACGAATGCGGCAACTTATTATGAGGTTAAACAAGCTCATGATGTGATTAAGAGCAAGAATAAAGACATCATGGATAGTTTGCGCTATGCTGAAACCATCCAGAAATCCGTTTTGCCGATTGCCAGCAACATCAACCAGCACCTATCAGAGCATTTTGTCATTTTCAAGCCTAAAGATGTCGTATCAGGCGATTTCTATTGGTTTACTCATATCGAAGGCCGAACGTTTGCCGCAGTAGTAGATTGTACAGGGCATGGGGTTCCTGGCGCGTTCATGTCCTTAATTGGTCATGAGTTACTAGACGTTATCGTGACCAGAGAACGGGTATTTGACCCTGCCAAAATCTTAGAGCTGATGCACGCTGGAGTAAGATCAGTGCTCCAACAAGACAATCAAATGAATAACGACGGGATGGATGTTGGCTTGGTGATGATTGAAACCAAAAGGAATCAATCGCCATACAAAGTCACATTTGCAGGAGCCAAACGGCCTTTATTTTATTATGCTGTCGAAACGGGATTTGACGAATTAAAAGGCGATCGAAAATCTGTTGGAGGTTGGCAGAAAGATCAGTTTGTGACCTTTACGAATCATGAATTAGATTTACCTTCAGGTTCTATACTCTATCTGAGTTCCGACGGTTTCGTGGATCAACATTCGTTGGAAAACAAAAAATATGGCACCAAAAAGCTTAGAAAAGTACTTCATAACATTTGCACTTTAGAAATGAAGCTGCAAGAAGAATGCTTGCTCAATGAGCTTCATACGCATCAAAGTAGCCAAACTCAACGAGACGATATCACCTTATTTGGACTGAAGCTATGATTTTCGATCAATTTACGGAAGTAGGTTTGGGCATTTAAGGAAAAAAATAGATTTTAGTGCTTAAGTAATCAATCGACATGATCTATAATCATTTTTAGCTCAAATCTTCCTGTTTAATTCGATTCATGAGAGCCAAAGTCATTGCCGTAGTCAACCAAAAAGGAGGTACTGGAAAAACCACCACAACTGTGAATTTAGGTTGTGCGTTGGGAAAACTGGGTAATAAAGTATTACTGATCGACTTTGATTCGCAGGCCAGCCTTACCTACTACCTCGGCATCCAACACATGCCTAAAGGTTCGGTGGCTGATGTTGTTTTTGGGGAAAAGCATCTTTCAGAAATCATCATTGAGCGCGAAAACGTATCCATTGCGCCTGCTAATCTTGAGTTAGCTGATGCCGAATTGTCACTGGCTTCTTATAAAAACCGTGCTGAAGTACTCAAATTCGCCATGCGTGGCGTAGTACGGCAATACGATTACATTTTAATTGATTGTGGCCCTTCGCTGTCCATCTTGTCTGTAAATGCCATGAACGCTGCAAGCAGCATTATTATTCCGTTAGAGCTGGAAGTATTGGCCTTACAAGGTTTACAACTCATTTCCCAAACCTTGCAACGCATTCGTAATGCGTTTAATCCTGAACTAAAAGTGCTTGGCGTATTGCTGCTGAAAGTGGATTTAGCTAAAAGTATTACCCAAGAAGTTTACGAACTTCTACTCAACACCTGCACTTATCCCATTTTTCAAGCACATGTTGAGTTTGATGAAAAAGCCATTGAAGCCCCTTCTTTTGGGCAAAGCTTGATCAGCTATGCCCCTAACTCCGTGAGTACCATTGGCTACCTTGATTTAGCGATGGAAGTTTCAGAAAAAGCATTGTCTTCATAAAAAACTCCACAAAACTTCAGAGGTTGTTTTAACTCTAAAGAAAAAATTCAAACAGCTTCTCAAGTTGAACATCAAGTTTTGTGGAGCACGAAAGAGATCACTTTATATCGCTATTAAAGTGAGATCGAAAGGTTAAATGAGCCATCAATTCCAGTACCTGATTTGGGTATGATTAAAGGGGTTAGATTATCTGTACCAAATCCAATTTTCAAAAAATTTGCAATATTTACGGATATAAAACCTCCTAAAGTTAATTGGTTAAAGCCTCCGTAGCCTACCATGGTTCCCAGATCAAAGTGTTTATGGAAATCGTGATTATAAGCAACGGCAATATACGGACGAGTGGTTGCTCCTGGTACATCTCTCAATCCTTGGATATACGTCACATAAAATGCATTTGATACATATTCTAAATCTCGTTTATCGCCTTCGCGTTCTTCGCTTTTCGGGGTTTTAAATTCCGCTTGTAGCAATAGTTTCGTTCCCAACAACATATCAAAACTTTCTCCCGCAGTTTCATCTGGACTAAAAATATAGCTTGCCTCATTTTGTAACTGCACATCACCAAACAATTGACTCACAATTTGTCCCTCGTAAGTAAATACGCCTGACTTCCGATAGGTTTTTGTTTGCTTATCATAACTCACGCTTCCCAAATCAATAATGCTCGCATTAAACTCTAACTTAGGTCCAACGAATAAAGCAGCGCCAATATCTAATCCAAAACCGCTACCATTCGATTGGAAGGGATCAAAATTACTAATATCATCAATTCCCGCTGTATTTAGAACGTAGTCATAATCCATGGTAATTGAGCTCCCATCCGCAGCAGTAGTCATTAAGATGCGGTTTTGCTCCATGTGTATTGCTGCCAAACCTTGAATGTATTTTGCTCTAAAACCCAAACGCATGCCAACGCCTTCCTCGCGACCATTTGATCCAAATAATGGAAATGCCGCCCCAAATGCATATTCCCTCCACCAGTTTGCATTAATTTCATTATCACCAAAATCTATTGTTTTACCCGCAAACTGTTTGTTTCCCTTCCAAATCATGTCTAACATGTCATCCGTTAAATTCAAATTGACTCCAGATTTATCCACTACCGTAAACGAGAAATCAAATCGTTTGTCATTTTTTGTCCGTATTTGAAAGGCTAAACCGCCATATTGTAAGTCGAAACCTGCTCCGAATCTATTTTGATCTCCAAATGAAGATACAATTTCATCAATGTCACTCGAATTAAACTCGCTACCATTAAATAAATCAGAAAATTTTGAGAAGTTTAATGAGGTATTACCAGCCCAAACGTAGCTGTTTAGTCCAAACTGAAAGGAACGATCTCCTAACTCTAATTCTGACGGTTCGTAACGAGCCGCATTCAAGTCATTATGGGCATAATAAGTAGTTGACAAGTTGTATTGCCCATACGCTACTGAGCTTGTCACTAATAAAAGCAATACGATATAATATTGATTCCGCATCATGATGATCAATTTAAGAGTGATAGATAAAGGTTATTGAAGTTGAAAGGGATTATTCAGGATTAACCGTCACAATTAAATCCCCAATGACTTTAGAGCTTAATGAATCATCTTTGCTCAAAAGCACAGAAGGCACTCCATCGAGTGAACTCAACTCAATACGGCTGCGGAAAAACTTTGCGGACTTGATTCGCTCGTATTTCGCGGCATCAAAAGAAACCGTTAGGGTGGTAGAAGATGGCAAAATAGGCTCGCCATTATTATTTACAGAAGCTGCAGGAATCGTCTGAACAGTAGCAAATAACGAATCCAAAGGTGGCTCAGATTTATTGACATCATAAAACAAGATTTGTGTGGTTAATACTACAGGCATCGCATTCGTGACTTGTACATTAAGATCTCCTGTAATGGTTTCAATATTAATTTCATCACCCGTAAAATTGAAGTCTGCATATTCTGAAATGGCAGAAAAATTTGTTCCTGATGCAATTCGGATCTCCTCAATAGTAGTATTATTGAGGGTAAATGTGTATGTAACCTTGGTAGAACTATCAAAAGTAACAGGGGAGTTTGAACCGTCTGTCGCAAAGTTTTCAATGGTGATGTCCAAGGTACTTTGTAGGTTTTTTCCGGCTAAGCCATTTGACAGATTAAATGAATAAGTTCCTCCATTGGGGTTAATGTCATTCGCAATGGTATGTTGAAAAATTTCAACCCCGCCAGAACTCACAATAAGTATTCCTCCCGCTTTGATATTTACTGGAAAATCATTGGTAATAAAAGCAGAAATATCGCCCGACTGAAACGTAACCTCTTCAAATTCATCTGTAGATCCAGAAAATGGGCCTACCGTTCCAAAGTTTGTTGCTGGAAAGAATGGTAGTGTGACATTGGAAACGCCGAGTGCATCTTGAGAAGTGATTTCTCCACTGATGGAAAAATCCGTAAACTCAGGAACTTCTTCCAAGGAAATACTGGTTTGTGCAATAGGGCCAAAAATTTCCAATTCCCAAACGGGCAGCTCTGTAGTGCTAAAATCACAACTACTACATAACCCTACTACAAATACCGTAAATAGAAGTTTGTGTCTAAAATGAAATAATTTCATTTGCCTTAGTTTTATTGAAAGGATAAACAATTAATTAAAAAAACTCACTTGTTTCATCTTCTCAAAGCAATGACTTTAATCTAAAGATGAACCTTTAGTGAAGTAATGTTCATGTAATCAAATAGCCTTTAAAGCTGTTTAGTTTACTAACTTGAAAGTGGATCGTATGAAACCATAATGAGTTCAGAGATTATTCTTTTATTGCTATGCATCTCTACTCATATTTATTTGGTGATGTGCTATTTTTTAGGTCTAAAATCTCTTTGAGGAGTTAGCGTTTTGTGGTATTTATCTGTTTTATTTCCTTTCTGAAATTACTAATAATGAGAAGGTTAGCAAAAAGCAAGACGATAAAAAAACAAGACTTTCGGAATATTGTTAGATAAGTGATAATTTGGATAAGAAAAATACTAGGTACTCAATAAATTAAATTGTGATACGTTTTCCATAGATTACTTTTTGCTCAAACAAGCAGTTCTCCATCCGAACAAAACTGTTCCAAAGCCTAAGCAAAAAAATCCATGCAATCCTATCACCCTATTAGTTTATAAGAATACCCCACAACCTTGAAACATGACTTATGAAGCACTTAACCCTTTTTCAATTTTTACTATTATGCTTAATCTCACTAGTTAGCTATGGCCAAGTTGACCTTTCCTATTACCTCCCAAAAGGAGTTCAATACGATGAAAGCATTCCGAAACCCCAAGACATTTTAGGTTATCAGGTAGGTGAATGGCATGCTTCTCACGACAAGCTCGTATACTACATGCAAACTCTTGCTCAACGTTCTGATCGCGTAACGATTCAAGAGTATGGTCGAACATTTGAAAATCGTCCTTTACAATTACTCACCATTACTTCAACTGCCAATCAGACTAAAATTGATCAAATTCAGAAAGACCATGTAGCGTTGTCTGATCCCAGCAAGTCCGGTGAATTGAACACGGCAAATATGCCAGCAGTGGTTTGGGCTGGTTACAGTGTGCATGGTAATGAGCCTAGCGGAAGTAACGCAGCACTTTTAGTGGCTTATCATTTAGCTGCAGCCAAAGGGAAAGAAATTGACGATTTACTCAACAATGTAGTGATTTTGCTTGATCCCTGTCTTAATCCTGATGGGTTTAATCGCTTTGCAAACTGGGTAAATATGCACAAAAGTAAAAACTTAGTGACCGATCCTAATAGCAGGGAATACAGCGAGAAGTGGCCTAGAGGCCGAACTAATCACTACTGGTTCGATTTGAATCGAGACTGGTTACCCGTACAAATGCCTGAGTCGAGAGGTCGTATTGCCCAATTTCAAGCATGGAAACCAAACATCTTAACCGATCATCATGAGATGGGTACAAACTCCACCTATTTCTTCCAGCCAGGCATTCCATCGCGGAAAAATCCATTAACTCCCGATAAAAATGTGCGCTTGACGGAAAAAATCGCCAAATATCATGCAAAAGCATTAGACAATATTGGCTCTATGTATTATTCTGAGGAAAGTTTTGATGATTTCTATTATGGAAAAGGTTCTACCTATCCTGATGTTCAGGGGGCAATTGGAATTTTATTCGAACAAGGTAGTTCTCGTGGGCACGCTCAAGAAAGTATTCACGGAATCGTAACGTTTCCTTTCACCATTCTAAATCAGTTTACCACCTCATTGTCTACCTTAGCCGCAGCTAAAAACCTCCGCAAAGATTTACTCGATTATCAGCGTGATTTTTACAAAAATGCTGTAGAAGAGTTCAAGACACAAACGGTAAAAGCCTATGTTTTTGGCGATGCTTATGACAAAAGTAGAAACTTTCACTTGGTGGAAATGCTCAAACGTCATCAGATCAAGGTACATCAATTAGCCAAAGACTATCAGAACATCAAAAAGGAAACTGGCTACATCGTGCCGCTTAATCAGCCCCAAAACCGATTGATACAAGCCATTTTCCGTACGCAAACTGAATTTACCGATAGTCTTTTTTACGATGTCTCTTCTTGGACGCTACCTTATGCCTTTAATATTCCATACGCAACAGTTCAAGGACGCGACTATACCACCGATTTGTTGGGGGAAAGCAGTAAAGAGCTGACTAAACCGACGGGTTCAGTCGTTGGCAAGGATGCCAAAGTTGGTTATGCCTTTCGTTGGGACGCTTATTATGCGCCAAGAGCAGCCTATCAGTTAATGCAAAAAGGCTTAAAGTTGAAAGTCGCTTCTAAGCCTTTCTCAGCACAAGTTGGACAGGAAGTCGTGGATTTCGATTATGGAACGGTCATCATCCACCAAGGCATTCAAAAGATGGCTGCGGGAAAACTAAAGGATTTAGTGCAACAAGTCGCTCAAGAAAATGGCATTGACTTTTATACGATGGAAACAGGGCTCACTCCTGAGGGCATTGATATGGGTAGCCGTTCATTTGCCATGTTACGCACGCCAAAAGTAATGATTGTTGGCGGAAGAGGGGCTACAAGCTACGATGTTGGTGAAGTTTGGCATTTATTTGACCAACGTTACGACATGCCCATATCCATTGTGGAGATGAGTAGACTTGGTGCTGTGGATCTTGGGCGTTACACCACCATCGTCATGGTAAATGGCAGTTATTCAGGTATGCAAGGAAATACCCTAAATAAGTTACGCACTTGGATTCGCGAAGGCGGTGTTTTAATTGGAATCAAAGGAGGTGCGCAGTGGGCTAAAAACCAAGGGCTCGCCAAAATCAACTTCAAGCAAGGCATGCCTCAAGACTCTACAGCGTACCGACCTTACGCCAAACATTCCAACGATTTGGGTGCACAGCGTATTGGTGGTGCTATTTTCGAAGCTGAATTGGATTTGTCGCACCCACTGGGTTATGGCTTTCATCGAAACAAGATTCCTGTATTTCGCAATAGTACCCGCTTTGCCGAAAAGTCTAGGAACCCTTATGCTACGCCACTCAGATATACCGATGCACCTTTATTAAGTGGCTACATTTCTGAAAGGAATGCAGCTCAGCTAAAAAATAGTGCAGCGATTTTGGTAAATGCTTATGGGCAAGGGCGCATCATTTCTTTTATAGATAATCCAAACTTCAGGGCATTCTGGTACGGTACCAATAAGTTGTTTGCCAATGCGGTTTTCTTTGGACATACCATTAGCAGTGCTTCAGCAAGGTGAGCAAGTAAAGTGAATGGCAAAAGAAAAGTCCCTCCATTAAAAAAGAGGGACTTTATCTGGCTCATAAATTATACTACTATCATTTATTCTACTATTCTACTATAAATTTCTCTGTAACACTTTCACTGCCATTAAAAACAGATACATTATATTCTCCTTTGCCCAACTTTGCCATATTAAATAACTGATTTCCATATTGAGCATCATAATACTCTGAATGTACTACATTTCCTCTCACGTCTGCAATCTCAATCAACACATCTCCTGTCGCGTTTGAAAAACCAATACGCAACTTGTTATCTTGAATTGGATCACGTGCAATTACAGCCTCAAAACCAAATGGATTCCAGTCTTTTCCAATTTCCACTTCTTCTTTAAACGAGAAATTATCTGATTCAATTTTCACCGTATACTTGCCATCTTTCAAATTAGACAAATCATAACCCTTACGTAATTCGAGGGTAGCATCTTGAGTTTCTTTAAACACTAATTGATTAGCGGCATTATAAATCGAGATCGTTACTTTTTTCTTTAACAGATTATCAAAAGCAAGTACGATTTTATCCGTGTTTTGAACTGTTCGTAAGCTGTAAGCAAATTTCGCGTCTGCACTTTTTCCTCCGCCTCCTTTTACAGTTGCCATAGATTGGAATGCCAATAAAAATGATAATACAAATGCGGTTGCAAAAATTCGTTGGTTTTTCATCTTCGTAAGGGTTTTATTTTTTAGATAATTATTAATTTGACACTAATCCAATTTCCAATTAAAATGCCAAAAAACAACAAACCCTTGAAAACCAATTACTTACACACAAATCACATGAACTCACTTTCAACTAAAGCGTTCAATTACGAACAAAATATAGGCAAAAGCGAACAGTATCCACTAGAGCATTAGAGATACCTATAACATAGTTATTCATTATTTATGAAAAATTTAACAAATTGGGCAGATTCTTAATAAAACAGCAAAATAATTAATTGCTTAACTATTAGAAACCGAAGAAGCTTTAATCATTTTAGTGGGGAAATGTGTAGCCAATTCGGTATAGATGATGTCATATACTTGTTGCTTTAATTCATCCACATCATCTAAGGTTAATTGATCTGTTGGAATGGGCTCATGATAAATGACTTTTACGGGTCTCCACGTTAAAAAAAAGTCATAGGAGAATAAAATTTTCCAATTATTCACGATCGTCACTGGAATAATCGGAGTTTTCGTTTCAATAGCCACTCGAAAGGCTCCATCTTTAAAGGGTACCATATTCGGCGGGTTCTTCGTTCGTATGCCACCTTCAGGATATAGTAATACACTTCTCCCTTTTAGAATAGCAGCTTTAGCACGTTCAAATGCCTTGTAGCTATCGCGTAAGCTATTCCGATTAATTGGAATGTGGAGTCGATTAAACATGTAGCCAAAAATAGGTATTTTGGAGAGGGAGTTTTTGCCTACAAATACAATAAATTGCTTCGCAGACATGCCAATAGTAGGAATATCGAGCATAGAAGCATGATTGGGGCAATACACATAGGCTTTTTTCTTATTGATGCTACCGCGTACTTCTCGGCCAAAAGGCATTAAAACGGATGTAAAAAATCCCATTGCCCAAAGTTTGTTCAATACAAAACCATACTTATGCCATTGCTCTCGTTGAACGATGATGACAAAAAATGGGAATAAGCATACATATATCATGAAGAACCAAAGTCCTCCCCAAAAGAGATAGATTTTTTTAAAAAATTTCGACATCCTTGATGAAGCTGGTTAGTTTAGTCAATGGGATAAAAATGATTAGTAGTATTCTGCTTTTAAATCCCCCGAATGACAAAGGTAAGAATAGGAATGGAATTAAACGATCTTATTACTAATCACTCCGTGCAAACGCAACAAATTAGATTCTTTGTTGCTTCGATTAAAATTAATTGCCTGAAATCATTATTATCACCATGTAATTTTTTAATTTGCTTTTATGAGTAATTTAGATTTATTCGAGTCTGTTTTTAAAAGTGCTTTACGCAATCCTTTTGAATACCAAGCAATCGAGATCAAAAATATTTTGCTGATCACCGATTTAGAAGAATCGCTTCCCGATTTTGAAGGTAAAATGAAGGCTTATTTGCAGCATTCTTTAAATTTAGCCGATAAAAAATGGAAGTCGCTTGGCAGAAGCGACTATCGTCAATGGGCAGAACTCAAAGAAATAATAGATGAGTTTCAGCCTGATTTAATAGTGAGCTATCGGCTTTTAAGAGTAAGAAGTAGGGTACAAACGAGCTTAGGCGTATACATTGATACACTCACCCAAGAATTGGATATTCCTATTTTAGTGATGCCTCGCCCTGAGTTACGTTTTTATGATCGAACGAACTTGGATTTGAAATCGGTTGTCATCGCTACTGAGCATCATTTTGAGGATCATCTTTTGGTGAATTATGGCATCTATTTTACGCAACGCCAAGGTCAACTTACGCTCTTACATGTTGAAGATGAGGATACTTTCAATTATTACAGCAAAATGATTGAGAAAATCCCTGAAATAAATAGTCAAATCGCTATAGATGCCCTTCGCAAGAAGTTGTTAATTGCCCCCATGCATTATATGAAGTCGGTTGAAGCAGTATTGCAGGAAAAAAGAGAAGATTTAACGATTCAAAAAATAACAGATTTTGGACATTTAATCAACTATTACAAAGAGCTCACTCAGAAACAAAAAATTGATTTATTAGTCTTTAGAACAAAAGATGATACGCAATTAGCCATGCACAGTTTGGGACATTCCCTCTTGGTTGAATTTAAAGAAATCCCAGCGATTATGGTATAATTCATATCCTTCTTTCTCTAGTGTTATAGGAGTCGGAAGTGCTACGTAACTAGAAAAAGAAGGATATACATCTCTGATTTCACCCCACCAATTCGTTGATTACTTCCCAAATCACATGAGGTTCAAATCCCTTTGAAACGGCATAATTAAAGGCTTTCCCTTTCTTTTTATACAAATCCACCTCCTGTAAGCTATCCCATTTTTTTACGAGCAATTGGTAGAGTGTATCCAAGTATTCCTGTTCATCGATCTCTTCTAAACCTTCGTGAATGTAGTTATCGGCTACCCCTTTCTGCATCAGCGCCTGAGAAATTTTCATTTTTCCCCATTTCTTTACCCTAAACTTTCCAGTGGCAAATTGTTTAGCAAAACGTCCTTCATTCAGAAAGTTTTCTTCTTTGAGTAAATCAACCAGTTCTTGAATTTCATAACCTCTAATACCAATGGCTAGTAACTTTGTTCTTACTTCTGACTCGCATCGTTCTTGATAAGCACAATAGGAAGCTAGTTTTAAATAGGCTTCCTTCTTTGTGAACCCTGTTTCTTTTGGCATAAATTGATAATCGTTGCAATGGTTAGAGCATGTTTGAATTTCAAATATATAAATCTCTTCCACAAGACAAAAAACGACAAATTGTTAGGAATTGATGAAGTTAGCGCTATTCTTTGCATTGCGCAAAGCGTTTAAGTAGTCAATACAGAAATGCTTTTATTTTTTTAATCTGATCAATCAGCACATACCGAATCCGCTTTATGCGTGAAGCATTAGGCTGTAAATGTCATCATTAATAAAACTAGAAAATATGGAATCGGTTCGCATATTTGCTCCAGCAACAGTTGCTAATGTCTCTTGTGGTTTTGATGTACTTGGTTTTGCGGTAAACCAACCTGGAGATGAAATCATTTTACAAAAGACGCATACCCAAGACGTCACCATTGAGGCGATTACAGGTGATGGAGGCAAGCTTCCGAGAGCAGCGGAAAAAAATACAGCAACCGTAGCCATTCAACAATTTTTGAAACACCTTGGCTCTCAGCAAGGTTTTTCTTTGACCTTGCATAAAAAAATGCCTTTAGGCAGTGGCATGGGTTCTAGTGCAGCAAGTGCTGTTGCAGGGGTGTTTGCAGCCAATCAACTACTTGGCTCCCCACTTTCCATTCCAGAACTACTGCCATTTGCTATGGAAGGAGAACGTATTGCCTGTGGCGCTGCCCATGCCGATAATGTTGCGCCATCACTATATGGAGGTTTGGTGTTGGTTAGAAGCTATCAACCTTTGGATGTCATTAGCATCCAAACACCTAAAGATTTATACTGTACGCTTATTCACCCAAAAATTCAAATTCGTACAGCGGATGCACGCGCCATTTTGAAGCGTCAAATACCACTTGGTAAAGCCATACAACAATGGGGTAACTTGGCAGGTTTAGTTGCGGGTTTTTTGCAAGAAGATTATGACTTAATTGCCCGATCGATGAAGGATGTCATTGCCGAACCTGTGCGTTCCATCTTGATACCCGGTTTTGATAAAGTACAAGCAGCAGCCTTAAACCAAGGTGCATTGGGCTTCAGCATCTCAGGATCGGGGCCATCTATGTTTGCCTTATCAAGAGGACAAGAAATTGCAAAAAAATCTGGTGAGGCGATGCAACGTGCATTAGCGACGTTACACATCAACAGCGAGGTTTTTGTATCTCCCATCAACCAACAAGGCCCAATTTTATTGGATTAGGAGATTTATTTAAAGCCTACTTCAAAAACCAATGAAGTAGGCGTTTAGTATGTAGTATGCCTCATGCTTATTTCACTTTCAGCTTTTGCCCTACTTGTAATTTGCTCGAGCGCAAACCATTTAAGGATTTCAGTTTAGCGACCGTAATATTATGGGCTTGGGCAATGGTCCATAAAGAATCGCCAGACTTTACAATGTAATAGCCTTTAGCTGCTTTTTTAGAACTTGCCCTCGCGCTGGATTTAGCAGCTGCTCCCGTCAATTTAAGCTTTTGGCCAGAATTGATTCGTGTTCCGTCCAAATTATTCCACCGTTGTAAATCTCCAATGCTTACATTGTGTCGAACGGCAATATCGGACAAGGTTTCACCTCGCCTCACAATATGGTACTTGCCTTTATAATTTGAAGGTGTTGAACTCGTATTTGAATTGGAAGCCGCTACCGTACCTGTTTTCTTGAGCACCAGCTTTTGTCCATAGTTAATGCGCGTTCCTTGAATGTTATTCCAAGATTTTAACTCACTCACACTCACATTATACCTTGTAGCAATATCGGATAGTGTTTCCCCGCGTTTTACAATGTGGTAACTCCCATAGGTCGTTGTAGATGCCGTGTTTTTAGCACTGTAGGAAATGGGCCTTTCTTTGGTTTGAATTAATAATTTCTGTCCTACATTAATTCTACTTGAATACAAATTATTCCATGATTTGATTTTACTAACACTTACGCCATATTTTTCTGCGATCAAGCCTAAGCTCTCACCTGATTTTACGATGTGATAACGCGCCGTTCCATACACCGTAGGTGATGCTTTCGCAGAAGGCGCTTTCACTCTTAGCTTTTGCCCCGCATAAATGCTATTTCCTTTCAGGTCATTCCACTTTTGAAGTTGCCCGACTGATACGCCGTACTTTCTTGCAATACTTCCTAATACCTCTCCATAACGCACTCGATGAAATGTATTCGTATTTGTTCCATTTGTGCTCGCTGAAGCCACTCGGGAACCTGATTGACTGCTCGATGTCGTTTTCCTTCCATTGGAATACACCACCAGACGTTGTCCAGCATAAATTCGATTACTCGATAGGTTATTCCAATCTTTTAGGGCAGAAAGTCCTACCCCATTCTTTTGGGCAATTCCCCCTAAAGATTCACCACTTCTGACTACATAATAATACTTATTGGGCTTTTTATATGTACCACTATGCGCTACTGCATAAGGATCGTATGTATGTGACTCACTGACTTTCTTTAATATACTTTCTCTTTTCATGAGAAAATAATTGAGTCGTTTTTTAGGGATTTTTAAAGGGTAATTCTTCGCATAAGCAGGAACTGCTGCCTTTTTTAGTTCAGGGTTTAACAAACGTAAATCTTCTTCGCATACGTTGATTTCTTCTGCCAACAGACCTAAATCCACAAATTGACTTACTTCTACCGTACTGGCTGGAATTGCATAAAAGGGTTGATCTTGTATTAAATTTAATTCATCTGCATGATTCAATACATAAATCATGGCTACTAGCTGAGGAAGATAAGAGCGTGTTTCTCTGGGTAAGCGAGGGAAGATTTCCCAAAACGTTTTTTTATAGCCAGAACGCCTGATTGCTTTACGGATATTGCCTGGCCCACAGTTGTACGCGGCAATGGCCAACTCCCAATCATTAAACATTTCATATAATGATTTTAAATACTTGCAGGCTGCCTCAGTAGACTTCTCAGGATCCATGCGCTCATCAATGTAGTAGTCTTGCTTTAGGCCGTACATCCTTCCTGTAGCCGCCATAAATTGCCAAAGCCCAACGGCTCGTGCTCTTGAGCGTGCCTTAGGAACTAGTGCCGATTCAATAATAGACAAGTACTTGAGTTCATCAGGCATGTTATACTTTGCTAGCAACCGCTCATAAATGGGGAAGTACAAATTGGTTCGTTGCATTACCCGCAAGGTGAATGAACGATCTTTTACGGCAAAGTAATTAATAAACGCCTTTACCCTGGGATGAAAGTTGAGTGGTACTTCATTTTCCAAACAAGAAAGTCGATCTATAATTAAACCGTCAGGTGCAAAATCGACATACCCCAAATCATCCATAATTTCCTCCACCTCAATTGCCATAGCGGTATCAAAATTTAACTGATTTAGATCAGGAGCATGCGTGGCTGCATAGACTACTTCTGTGGTTGCATCTGTTTCCTCTAATATCACCATGGAATCCAAACGCTCAGTAGGTATTTTATATCCTTTAGGTTCTTGAACCGTGTATACACTATCTTCTGCGGTTTGGGCGAATCCACTCCAAGTTAGGAGACCTATTGCCCCAATCACCATCACCCATTTATTAGAAATCATACGCTAAAAAAAATTATTTGGTCTGTGAGAATTTGTATTAAAAGTGATTCATCAAGCTATACTAAATTTATGCCCTCATTCAGTATGCTATTTACTGAGGAGTTTTTTGAGTGATTATTCGGAGCTAAACAATCAGCAATTCTCACTTTGTAAAAATGCTTGCTATTCTGCAAAAAAGATTTTTTTGTCATGTCGACGTAAGGAGACATCTAAGTGTCAAGTGGCTAAACGAACTCATTTGGCTTATTTTGACACATGGTTTCGTATTTTAATGGGCACGTAGATTTCTCCGCTCTGCGTCGAAATGACAAAGTAAGATTTGCTGCTAAACAACACACCTAAAACCAAACACCTCATAATCATCCAGTTAGCAACTAGACTAGTTCCTCTTAAAATGCAAAGATACCTAAAGGTGTGTAATCTTAATCCTTCTATAGCATAAAATAACAAATAATTACCAGGATTTTTTAGGTGTTCAAAAGTGATGCGAGTTAAGGTATTTTATTGTGTTCATCTGGAAACAACAATATGGGTTTATGCGATCGCGCATCTTCTTTCGCTAGAAAACAATAGGAAATGATAATAATGATATCCCCAACTTGTACCTGACGCGCTGCTGATCCATTTAAACAAATGATACCAGAACCCCGTTCGCCAGTAATTACATACGTTTCAAAACGACTACCATTGTTATTGTTTACAATTTGTACTTTCTCTCCTGCAACCATATCTGCGGCATCAATGAGATCTTCATCAATCGTGATACTTCCCATATAATTTAAGTCAGACTCTGTTACGGTTGCACAATGGATTTTAGACTTCAATGTTTCGATCCACATAGCTAATAGTTTTATTATGAGTGAGTTGAATATACTTTATCAAATAAATTGATTGATTGTGATTTGAGAGAAGTCTGTTATTCATAACTATTTCACAATGTATTCATGTAGTAAAAATACGATTGTAATCGTTTGATTTGGTATTCGTTAATACGTATAAAAGTAACTATTATCTTACTTAGTTGTTTTAGCGACTGTTTGGAAATACATTCTTGATTTTTTTTTAGGCGACTTTTTCCAAACAGTCTCTTAAAACTTGTAAATGACTCTGCCCGAAATATTTCGCGTATTTTGGGGTAAAGCTGGTGAATAAGTTACCCCTGCTGCCGTTCGCACTCCTGGGTGGAAATACTCTGTATTTAAAATGTTATTTATCACTAATTGTAGAGATAATCCCCCTAAATTTTTATTGGAATACGTAATTGTTCCATTTAACAAAGTATAGGCATCAATGGCATTTAAAGGATTACTATCTGCTGTTGTTCCTTCACCCGTTTTTCGTTCTCCTACGTAATTTACCCTCAAGTTGAGGTTCAATCCTTCTAAAGGTTGGGCATTCACACCAAAATTTATTCGATGACTGGCAATATCTGCAATTCTTTTATTTTCATCTCCTTCTTCATCTTTGGTATTTACAGGATCCGTAAAGTTATAGTTCAAGAAAAATGAATAAGCGTTGTTCATTCGGTATTCAGCATTTGCTTGTACCCCTCGAATTCTTAACGATCCAATATTTTGGAATTGAGTAGTTGCTCCCAATACATCATCCACAATATTTACCGTAGACACCACATCGCTGTAATCGGAATGATAAGCTGCTACTTGCACATTAAAATTACGATCAGGATCATCGTAACTCATACTCACTTCATAATTCCTCACTCGTTCAGGCTTTAAGAATGGATTGTTCTTCGCACGACTTGATGTGGTCGCATATTTGGTAAAGTTTGAAGCATCTTTAAAGGCCGTAGCGTATAGTGCTTTAAATACAAACTTTTTAGGAGAGTAAACAAGTGCTACCCTAGAGTTAAATACGGTACCATAACCTTCTGTAACACGCACTTTATTATCATCAAGTCGCCCACCTAAGGTTAACTTCAAATCTGGACTAAAATTATAGGAGGATTGTAAATACAAACCAATGTCTCGATGATTGAAGTGATTTCCGCCATTAATCGAATCGGGCACCCCATTTTCTGAAGGTAAATCAATATCTGTTGTGTTGATGTAATTTCCTTGCAAGAAACTACTTCTAAACTCCAAACCACCAATTAAATTAAAGCGATCAGCAGTATATACACCTCTTAACTCAGAACGAAGCTGTTTAGACAGTCGATAGAAATAGGTACTCCGCCAAAAAGACTCTGTACCAGCTAATAAATCTTCAATATCATAGGTCGTATTATCGTAGCTATTGAGTCGTACAAACAAGGTATTATCTGTTAACTCATGCACTTTGTAACGAGTGAATGAGGTAAAAAAGAAGTTGTCGGTGATGTATTTTTCATATTTAAAATAGGCAAAGGTATTCTGAGGTACCCACACGTTTCCACTTCTCGAACCGCCATGTTTGGTATTATACCATTGAGCGTTTCCTTCTTCTCGAAACCAAGTTTGGAAGCCTACCGTAAAATCTGCAATTTTTAATTTAGCATTCACCGACCAATCGTAACTGTGATTGCTATATTCATCAATAGGAACGCCATCGACAAAGGTCGTATCCATTGCATTTCGATCCCACTGTTGTGCAAGACTAATCGCTGAATCTGTTGGTGTAATTAGTGTAGAATCTGCATTTAATGTATATAGTATACCATTTTGCGCGCCATAATTCATAAGAATATTATTGATAGATGTCGCATTTGTGGTACTCATCACATCGCGATAATGTGCGGCATCGCCCAACGCAGGGTTCCAATCATCGTAACTTGATAAATCCATTTCATCGGACGAAAACATTCTGGCAGAAACGGTAAGTGACGTATTTTTATATTTAGCAGCACCAGTGATATCAAAAAAGCGCGTATTAAATGTACCGTATCCACCTGTGGCTTGTATGCCGAACTTACGGCCTTGCCTAATCATATCAGTAGGATCTTTGGTAACCACGTTTACTACTCCCAAAAACGCGTTAGCTCCATACATGGTAGAAGTAGGACCATAAATGACTTCTATTCGCTTTACATTACTCAACGCATATTGCCTCGACATAAACGCATGGTTTGATGACAAGTCATTTTCCTCTACTCCATCAATCAAAAATAAGGTTCGGTCACTTAATACGGAACGATAGCCCCGCTGGTACACCAATGAATATGTAGGGCCTTTGCCTAAAGTAATATCGAAGCCAGGTAAATCGGCTAGCGCCTCTGTAATGTCATTATATCCGCGATTACGAATTTTCTCTTCCGAAATCACAATTACCGTAGCAGGAGCTTCTGCTAAACTCTCACTCGCTTTTGATACGGAAGTAATTTGACGATCAATTAAACCTTTTCTAATATCACTAATGAGTTGTTGAAATCGCAAGGGGTCTTCAGGTCGGGTGGCAAAATCAGGCTGCATGGAAATGAGGTCATTGGCATACTTATAAGCCTCTTTTACTTGATCAATCTCTAGGTAAGATACTGAAAGAATTCGGTAAGCCGCTACACGCTCCTGTTTATTAAAACCACCTTCTTGACTTAAACAGTCAGTGAGTTTTTTAATAGCCTCCTCAAATCGGCCAATATCATAATCTTCAATGGCCTTATTCATAGCACTTCTACCACACTGCGCAAAAGCTTGTGAAGTTAGAAAACAACAAAATAAAAGTAGATATATACGATTCATAACATATGGATCAAGAGTTAAAGCAGAATAGGTTTAATTTATGGGCTTAAGTAGGCAGTAGAAAATAGACTGACAATATGCATCGTTCTTTTTACCGACTTACTTAACAAACAACAATATTAACAAATTGACTATAGCATATTCAATATCCAAGCAACACAATCAGCAGGATCGCATGATTATGTGCTTTGACAGCCTGTACTATTTCATCAAGTGTTTAGTTTGTTATCTATTCATCTGTTGTCAGAATATACCGAAAGCCCGAAGCAAGTAGCTAATTGTTGGATGGAAAAAGCGGTGCATTACTCACAAAATGTTGACCGATCAATATCATCTCCTACATAGCGTTCCCATTGATTTTCTGTCAATTTTTTACCTTTAAGCAACTCACAGAGTTTTCTTGCAAGTGTCTCTGTACTCGTATCTGCTTTTCTAATCTTATTATCTGCCGATCCAAATACGACACTATTGCCATCAGGCGTGAAGCTGACATCGTAAATCCATCCATTCGCTTTTAAAGTGATCGGTGTTTTGTTTAAGTCACTCAGATCAAAGATTTTCATATTCTTGTCTAAACTTGTCGTTGCCAAGAATGTTCCTTGTTTATTCACTACTAAGCCCGTAATTCCAGATTTATGCTCCAAATAATCAACTGTCTTCTTATTTGCCAAGTCTATGAAGAACAACTTTCCCTCATTATTGCCAACAACTAACTTGTTCTGCTCTCCAATCAAGCTCATCGACATTACTTTACCCAAACCTGTCACCACACTTCCTTTATCTGTTCCATTTAGGTCATACGCCAACACCGATCCACTTTCTGTAGCTACATAAAAATCATTACCAGATTCTAAAAAGAGAATTTCAGAAATTCGGCCATTTACCAGCAACTTTTTGGGTATTTCTGTAAAATTATTTGCATTCCAAATGTATATATTTCCCTCTACATCGGCAGAAAGTAAATGGTTGCCATCCGGTGAAAACGCCACTTTACGAACAATCGCAGTATGCATCGCCAAATTCGTATGCCTTTTACTATCCATACTCCATACCCTTACGCCATTATCTTGGTGAGCAGTAACAAATTGATCGGAATTAGAAGGATTAAAACTGAGGTCACGCACTCCACAACGAGCGGTTTTACATGATTTAAACTTATTAGGAGGCCCAAGCACTTCACCATCAGCACTACGCACCACAATTGTTCCGTCTAAGCCTCCCGATGCAAAGTATTTACCATCAGGACTAAAATCAATTGAGGTCACCTCTGCAAAGTGATCTTCGATTACCCCTTGCTCTTTTTCATTCAACTTAGTATTCGCGGAAAACAACGCCTCATAAATCTGAGGATCGTTTTCGATGCCATTATAATTGAGGTTAAACGCATGACTTTGCAAGGCCAATAAGCCTTTAAGTTCTGATAATTCATCCTCATTAATCCGAGTAGAGTTTGCGGCTAATGCTTTGGCTAAAGCCCGAATTCTAAGTGTATCGGCTCGGTTTTTCTGACTATTGGCAATTTGTCGTTGCTCTTCTGCTTCTTTACGTTTTTCATCGGCCTCTTCGCGTTGTTCTTCGGCAATTCGCGATTGTTCTTGAGCGAGTTTCGCATTCGTAATTGCTTTTCGTTCATTGTCTTTGGCTAAACGTTCATTTCTTGTGGCTAATTGGGCATTGGCAATGGCCTTAATTTCTTGCTCTCGTGCCAAACGCTCATTTACAATTGCTTTTTCTTTTTGCTCAAAGGCTTCTCGTTCACTTTCCATGGCACGCTCTCGCTCTTTCAAAGCTGCTCTTCGACTTGTTTCTGCTTTTGCCTGTTCTCGTTTAGCATCTTGCAAGTTTTGATCGGCCTTTACCTGTGCAACAATGGCATAGATTAAGAATACAATTGAAATGATGGATAAAAACCCAAAAATAAACGCTACGAGTCGTGCTTTTCTTAAACTTCGTTTTTGAGCAAGCTCGCGTTGGGCAATGGCATTTTCCTTTTCTTCTTTACTTTTTAGTAAGAATACTTTGGCCCGCATAAACGTAGGATCATAACGCTCTGCCCATTCAGCCGTAGGCTGTTGCTGATCGTACCAACGAAGTGCCAAACTTAATTCGGGGTCTTTTAATAATCCTGATCGACCACTGTCAAATAACATAGCGGAATGACTCAGGCGCAAATACGCGTTGGCTGACTCTGCTTCTTCGTCTACCCAACGTGCTAGCCGATCCCATAATCGCAAAATACTTTCGTGAGATACGTCAATGATGGTTTCTGTATCTAGGCCATCGCCTTCTTTGCCATAACAGACCAGAAAAGAGCGGCCTTGCCGACTGAAACGTTCAAACACAACAGCTAGTTCTTTTACATTAGTTCGAGCTACTCTTGCAATATTGCCAGCCGTAGTAGGTCTACGCACTCCTCCAACCTTCCCTCTTTTCTCCGAAATTGCTTGAAATAACACTTTAGCGATAATGCCTTCTCGCTCTGTTTCTAGCTCATGGTAGGCTTCTTCCGCATGCATGGATAAAGCCCGTTCCATGGTTCCAATGGCCTCATAATGGTGAACATCAATGGTACTGCTTTGTCCTTGATGGTTGTTCCAATAATCCCACATTCGCAACATGGCATGCTGTAAAATGGGCAAATGGTCAGGATTATCGTCAATATCATTGAGCAATCGTTTCTCTAAATCGCTACTTAGCTCTCCTCCTCCCACTCGAATTGGCCCAGTGATTGCCAATCGTAACTGCTCTCGTGACATGCGCGGAATGATGTACTGTGAATCATTAATCACTTCAATGAGTCCAGGTAATTCTGCACAATCATCAATAAAATCAGATCGCATGGTGAGCACCACGTAGATAGAAGCCGTATTTTGGGCAATTGCCGTGAGTAACAATTTGATAAATGCCATTGCCTCTGTCGCCTCTTTCGTTCCTTTTGCCTTGTGCTGAAAAATTTCTTCAAATTGATCAATAACGATCAACAAGTTGTCGGTAGAAGAAAGCTTACTATTGCTAACCACATTTGCTAAGCCATTTTCGGCTCGCTCCAACTTCATTTTGAGAATATTGTTCTGATTCTCATCAATCTGAGGTTCAGCAATTTGCAATACCCCTTTATCATTCAATGCCTTAGCAAGACTTAAAATCGGGTCATCCCCAACACGACACACGACAATTTCCCAATTTGAGCCATTTTGAGTCATAAACCCACTCTTTAAGGCAGGAATTAACCCAGCGCGAATCAAGGAGCTTTTACCGCTACCAGACGTACCAATCACTGCTAAAAAGTGGTGTTTTCGCAATCTTAACAAGAGTTCATCCACTTGTTTTTCTCTTCCAAAAAACAAATGTGATTCTTCTTCATTAAAACTGCGAAGCCCCACAAAGGGGTTGGTGATTTCTACATCTACATCTATCATACTACTGGTGAAAGTCACAAAAGAAACTAATTTATTTATTCTAGGTTAACGCGCACTGAAGCTCTGAAATTACATACGAGGCAACTATTTCAAGCAATTTCACTCATCAAATCATACATCTAGGTGATAAAGTCTAATACACCTCTCGGGTTTTGTTGAAACTCCTTAACACTCAACACCTTAAATTTAATTAGATTTTTGATGCCTGACAACGTACTTGGCTCATCTGTAATTAAAATTCCATTAATTTCATTCGACTTGGTTCGGTAGCCTTTAATTTTAAATAAGGACTTCATCCAATTAGTTACCCAATTCAAATTATGCGGCACATCTATTAATAGTAATACGTCTGCATTGCCCAAATTGGTTTGGTGTTCTGACCAATATTTAAAATCTTCGGGAGTGATGATACTAAAGCCCGTTCCTTTCATAATTTCTTGCAGTTTGGGCAGCCATTCCGTTACCGTTGGTGCAGCAAAAAACAAGCTTTGCAGTTGCGAACTTTGCCCAAATATATTAGGACTGCTTAATAAATCATGCATATGGGCTTTAAGATTTTCCAAACTCGTTTCTAAATAGTAAGAGTTTGATTGCAATTCTTTATGTGCCCTGAGGTATTCTAAATAAGTTTGCTGTTTGGTTTCCATTACATGCAACTCTCTAGGAACACGCACAATTCGCTTGAGTGTTACATGATCTATGCTATAGCGTAAGGCAATTTCATTTTCCAATGAAACTAACGAATCGCCTTCTTCATTGATCACTTCTCCAAAAACCTCGCCCATAAGATGTACTGATAAACTACATTGCTCAAGGTTTTTTAAAATTTTTTCTTTCAGGTCGGGATCGGTTACATCATAGGCCGTTTGCGGAAAAATAACAAAGCCTCGGTGTTTTAGGTTTCGCGCAAGCGCCTCCCTCACTTGCTTCTGGTCAATGGTGGTAGAAGCTAAATAGACACCCACTTGGTTTTTCCCATTCCCTTCTAAAAAGTGTGCTATTCCATAAACGAGGTCATCGAGCTTCACCCAATATTTATAATCAGGTAAGCGCCCTGTATTGTTATATTCTACCGTTATTTCCGAATCCACATCGTATTCAAAAAACTCATAGGCAGGTAAACTAGCCAATTCTTTAGGCTGTTTTTCAACAGCCACAGCATTTCGCAATACTTTAAACACACTCCTTGAATCTGTTTTTTTAGCAAGAAACTGGTTCAGTTCGGCCATACATTTTGGGCTCGATTGGTAGTTTTCGGTAACAATTGCCACGAAAATGTCAGCCTGTTCAACAGCAATTGGCTGAACAGTGTCATCAGTATCACCATAAGGCGTATGGTAAATATCAGGTTTTACAGCGTGAGATTGAATAAATAAAACCTGCAATGTTTCAATGAAGCCGTGTATCCAGTCCCTAATGTGACTTCGGTCTGATCGGAAATCGGGTTGATGATAACTAATATAAAGTGATGAGTGTTGCAAGATTGTTCTAAGTTTCTTCAAGTACAAGAATACCAAATATAGTTGATTAAAGGGCTCTTACAATAGTAATTTTCAGCAATTTACTCGACAATTATGTTTATGGTCAATTCCTGCTTTTTTTGACGGTATTGAGCTGATGTATTTTGTAGAAAAGCTATTCTAAACGGATGTTGAATAACTCCTTTCCTCCACTCTATTAAGAACGATAAGTGTACCCTTTTCGATATAATCAAACATCAGCGATCTACTTTTTTTATAAAAAGCTGCTGTATACTTTGTAAAAGAAGGACATTTTGCTGTAAATGATTTATTCCATTACTTGATGTATTCCACTACAAATCATTAACTTAGCCTTCTTTTTTAGTAAAAAGGTAATTTAAGTTTTTCTTCAATTTGAATTGCTTTCATGTATCACCCATTTTTTATTCACCATCAAATCATGAATAAAGACGAAGTAAAGAAATTAAGGGTCAGAGTAACGGCCTTGGGGAGGTATCTTTGACTATGATGCCAAAAAAGTTGAGGTTGAACAAGAAGAAGCTAAAACGGCTGAACCTGATTTTTGGGACAATCCCAAACAAGCAGAGCAAATTCTGAAAGAAATTAAAGCTAAAAAGCGCTGGATTGAAGACTTTGAAGCAGTGAGTACACTGTGCGATGATTTAGAAGTGCTGTTAGAGTTTTTTGAACTTGGCGAAGCTAATGAGGCCGAGCTGGAGAAAACGTACCAAAAAGCGATCAATCAAATAGAAGCATTAGAGTTACGAAAAATGCTTGGTGGAGAAGAAGACCCATTAAATGCCATGTTGGAGATTAATCCAGGAGCAGGGGGAACAGAAAGTCAGGATTGGGCTTCTATGATTTGCCGAATGTATACCATGTGGGGAGAAAAATCTGGTTTTAAAGTCAAACAAGTCAATTACCAAGTAGGTGATGTAGCTGGAATCAAGTCGGCCACGCTAGAAATCGAAGGCGATTTTGCTTATGGTTATTTGAAATCAGAATCGGGCGTACACCGTTTAGTCAGAATTTCTCCATTTGATTCGGGAGGAAGGCGCCACACTTCTTTTGCCTCGGTGTATGTGTATCCAGTAGTTGATGATAGCATTGAAATAAATATCAACCCTGCTGATGTAAAATTAGAGACCTTTCGCTCTAGTGGTGCTGGAGGGCAAAATGTGAATAAGGTAGAGACAGCAGTCCGATTGCGACACGGTCCTTCTGGAATTGTTGTGGAATGCCAGCAAGAACGTACCCAGCTACGAAACCGAGAAAAAGCCATGCAAATGCTTAAATCTCGCTTGTATCAGGCGGCATTGGAAGAGAAAAATGCTGCCCGTGCCAAAATTGAAGAATCCAAAATGGGTATTGACTTTGGTTCGCAAATTCGCAACTATGTGATGCATCCTTATAAACTGGTAAAGGATGTGCGAACTAGTGTTGAAACTTCTAATGTACAAGCTGTGATGGACGGAGATTTGGATACTTTTATTAAAGCCTACCTCATGGGTAATGATGAAAAAACAGAAGATTAACTCACAGGTTAATTGCACAAAATGGATTGTTGGCACACAACAATCCATTTTTTTATACCGCGATTCACATCGCATTAAAGGCAGTCTTTGTTATAAATCTATGCCTTCTCCAATGTCTAATAAAATCAATTCTTTTCCTGCATCGTGAAACTTTTTCTTGGCTTCGTCATGGTTAATCACAATGTAGGGGAACGTGTCGTAATGCATGCCTATAATTTTATCGCAGTTAATAAAATCAGCGGCGATTACCGCATCATCGATACCCATCGTAAAATTGTCTCCAATAGGCAGTATCGCAAAATCAATCTGCTCATATTCACCAATCAGCTTCATGTCGTACGTGAGTGCCGTATCGCCCGCAAAATAGAAGTTACCCGCTGAGGTACGTACAATAAATCCACCAGGATGCCCACCAGGACTGCCATCAGGAAGCGTGCTGGAATGAACCGCATTTACATACTTTACGGTACCAAAGTCAAAGCTCGCTTGCCCACCGTGATTCATCGGATGGCCTTTCTCTAAACCTTTCTCACCAAACCAAGAAATGATTTCAAAGTTAGAAATGAGTGTACTGTCATTTTGCTTCGCAATCGTTTCAACATCGGCCACATGATCTCCATGACCGTGTGTGATTAATACATAATCAGCTTTTAGTTGGGAAATATCTACGCCTTTTGCCAATTCATTGGGTGAAATAAATGGATCAAAAAACAGCGTTTTTCCACTGACTTCTACACTGAAACTGGCGTGTCCATAATACGTTACTTTCATGTTCTTTTAGTTTTTAAGGTTGCTGATGAAAATACTCATTTACAATAACTAGTTACATAGCTTTGGGCAGCTTCATAACCCAATTCTACTGCTTTTCGCCAATCCTGACAGGCCCCATCCTGATCATTCGTATTGTATCGAGCCATTCCCCGATTGGCATATGCGCCAAAGTGATTGGGCCTCATTTCGATGGTTTTGGAAAAGTCAGCAATTGCGTTTTCGTACTGTTTGAGTTTTAAATAACAAGTGGCCCGACTAAAATGGCAACGGGGTAAATCGAGTACCATCCCATTTTCGTGAATCAACTCAATTGCTTTTTGGTAATTTGGCAAGGCTTTTTTGTATTGTTGCCATTGTTTATGCAAAATTTCAGCCATTTGAAAATAGGTTTCATGAGTCCCTTTAGGTGCTACCTGATTCGCCTTTCGATAATCTGCCATCGCAAATTTCCAATTGCCTAATGCATAATGCGTATGCCCTCGATTAGCAAAATAATGAGAATTTACGGTATCTAAAACAAGTGCTTGATTAAACAACTGTAATGCTGCTCGGTATTCTTTTCTAATGTATAGTTTATAAGCATCATTATGTAAATCCAACGCTTTCATCTGATTCTCCACTAATTGCTCTAATTCCTCTACTGAAGGCTTTTTTTTGTCATCGCCTTTTTTTGACTGTCCACTTACAAAAGACACATTTCCGACCAGACAGAAAAAAAACAGCAGCATTTGAGGCAACCTTTGCGTACTAATTAAATACTTTACATCATGACTCATTGTTTATTCTGATTACAAAACGGTGATGAAACGATCGATTAATAAGCGGTTGTTTAACAAAGAACTGATTATTGGAGGTTAGCCCCGCTTAAAAAGTTTAATTGACTACATCATATAAAGTGATAACTTCAATATATTTGTTAGACAGTTCTCGAAGCATATCAACATTTGAGCGCTTGTCTAAAATAAGTGTTTTAGCGCAAAAATGAATTGAAATACTTTTTAGAAACCATAAATCGTTTCAAGAATAAGCGGCAATCAGTGTTATAACATCGCATTTAACTTATTTAAGCTTTTACAAGCTAACAACAAATACTTTGAGCGAGTGCTAAACAGGCCAATGAATGATTCACGCAAATGTGTTGTTTAGTTATAGGCTGGTTTATTCACTTCGAATATAAATTGCCGTACTGTTCCAACTAAAGACCACTATTCGGTTTAGTTGTCTTATTGATACATCAATGGAATACATAGCATGTTTCCAATTATGCTGTGGATTATAGCAATCATGAGATACACAAAATTTATTCATATTACCTTTTGCTTTTCACTCGTATTACTAACACACATTAGCCTTGCCCAAAATGTATTGAATAAGCGTATTTCAGTTTCCATCAAGAAATTATCTTATAGCCAAGCTTTAGAAAAAATTGGGGAAATTGCTGGTGCTGATTTTTATTACAGCAGTGATTACTTACCCAAGAAAAAAGTTAGCCTTGAAGTACAAGATAGTACTTTACGATTTGTACTAGATGAATTATTTAAGGGCATTAATCCGACCTATGAGGTAGCGGGAACAGAAATTACTTTTCGATTTGATCCTGTCGCCATCAATCGAGGACCTTTTACCATTAGCGGACGAATTGTTGAGGCTGCAACAGGAGAACCCCTTCGCTTTGTACATATCGTGGAAAAAAATACCAATCATGGTACCACTACCAATGAGTTTGGGCACTATTCCATTTCTTTACCCAAGGGCACATACATTTTTGAATTTAGTTACATTGGCTTGTATAAAGTCATTGACACGATTAAACTACAGCAAGATACCTACCATCATGTAGAACTTATTGAGGAAGCCAGTATATTGCCGGCACTCGATTTTTCTGCTTCTACCCCCAGTAAAAATAGCGACAACCGCATTCCTGAACCCATTAATTTAGTTACGCCCAAACTCATGAAAATTGCGCCTTCTCAGTTTGGAGAGAAAGAGCCCATGCGGTACGTGATTGACAATATTCCAGGGATTTTAACGGGCAGCGAGGGCGGAACAACCATGTTTGTACGCGGAGGTGGGGCAGATCAGAACCTCATTTTACTGGATGGCGCTCCTGTGTATAATTCAGGACATTTGCTCAATTATTTCTCTATTTTTAATCCAGAAACCATCAAAGAAATTGAAATTTACAAAGGAGGCATTCCTGCTAGGTATGGGGGGCGTTTATCTTCTGTTCTGGACATCCGCACCAAAGAAGGCAATAAAAAAGAACGCGTGATTTCGGGAGGGATTGGGAATTTATCTGGGAGACTCACAGTTGAACAACCTTTCGCCGATGGCAAAGGCTCCATCCTATTAGCAGGCAGGCGAACGTATTTTGATTTATTACTCGGCCTCATCCCAAGAAGGAATCGGCGGTCTGCGAATCAAAGTACATTTTTATTTTTTGATGTCAATGCAAAAGTCAATTATGAACTAAATAGCCGTAATCGAATCACGGTGACCAGCTATTTAGGAGAAGATGTACTCCAGTTTCAAGATTTATTTGGCACACAATGGCGAAATCAAACGGGAACGTTTCAATGGACTTCCAAAATCAACCATCGTTCTTTTTTAAAAACCACGCTCTATGCCAGTAATTTTTCGGTAGAATCTGAGGTCAACTTAGTTTCTTCTCGTTTTGGCTACTTAATTAATTATAGTTTGAGAGATATTGGCGGAAAGGCCGATTTGGAATACGAATTGAATGCAGGTAATAAATTACGATTGGGTGTAGAAGGCATTTATCACCGCTATTTTTTTGGCGAAACCTTACCCTCAAATCCTCGATCTATTGTTACACCAGAACGCCTAGACCCCGCTTTTGCCTTAGAAAAGGCAGCTTATGCCAGCATCGATATTAACCCCATTCCAAACTTACACATCAATTTAGGGTTACGCTATTCCATGTTTAGTAATTATGGAAAAGCAACCGTGAATTTGTATGATGATTCAGGAATATTAGACACAGAAACAGTGATCGACTCGATCAATATTGATTCTTGGCGTGCTTATTTCCGCTATCACGGCCCTGAACCTCGCTTAGAGATGCATTATGAGTTGGACTCGGCTAATTATGTTAAATTCACTTATGATCGAACGCGGCAATACACGCATCAGTTGAGTAATACAAACACCCCATCGCCTGTTGATATGTGGGCTCCTGTCAATCCGTATATTAAACCACAAATTGCTGATCAGGTTGCGCTCGGCTATTTCTATTCACACTTAAATAAAAAAGAGAAAAGAGCCTTTGAGTTTTCTGTAGAAGGCTATATTAAAAACCTACAAAACCAAATCGACTTTAAACCTTTAGCCAGTTTACTCCTCAACAACCACTTAGAAACGGAAGTACTTGCAGGCAATGGGCTTTCGTGGGGAACGGAGCTATTGATGAAAAAATCAACTGAGAAATTTTCAGCATCCATCAACTATACCTTATCGGGGGCTACTCGAAGAATTAATGGAATCAATCAAAACAAGCGCTACCCGACTTCTTTTGATCGAAGGCATAGCTTAGTTACGGTATTCAGCGTTCAATTAAGCCCTCGCATTTTATTTTCGGCGAGTTGGAATTATGCCTCAGGAATTGCCTATTCTTTTCCTGTTGGAAAATATGAGAAAGATGGCTTTGTAGTACCTTATTATACCAGCAGAAATGGCTTTCGACTTCCCGACAACCATCATTTAGATTTATCGCTTACTGTTTTCAGAGAGATGACAAAAGACCGAATGAATGAAAGCAGTTTTACCTTTTCGGTTTACAATGCGTATTTGCGTAAAAACACCTATGCATACGTATTCCGTCAGAGTTCAAACAACTCTAGTCAAACCCAAACGGTGAAACTTTATTTATTTTCTATTGTTCCCTCTTTCAACTACAATTTTAAATTTTAATGTCATGCGTTTTTCTTCCCAACCATACGTTAAGTTTACTCCATTTCTTCATGCTGCTAAACAAGTATGTCTCCACATCTTGATCGGATGTATCGTGCTGGTATCCTTAGGCAGTTGTGAAGAAATCGTAAATCCCAATTTAGTCTCTCTGGAAGTCCCAATTGTTTCCATTGACGGTTGGCTCACAGACCGACCATTTGAGAGTAGGGTTGTTTTGTCTCGAACGGCACCTTTCAATTCCAATGACCCCAATCCGCGTATTTCTGGAGCTTTAGTACGGATTGATACCCAAAGAGGGCGATTCTTCTTTCAAGAAGACCTCAACGAACCTGGCCTTTATATGCCCATCGGCTCTGATTTTGTGGTGCTACCTGGAAATAGCTACCAACTCATTGTGAATATAGAAAACACCCAATATGAAGCCGAGCTCGCCGTAGCACCGAGCCAACAGATTGATTCGTTAACCTATGAGTTTTTTGATGAAAACGCTGAACGCGATTCTGGATATTACCTCACCTTTTACTTTAAAGATCCTTCTGGTACCAACTTTTATTTTTGGGAAGTCTACAAAGATGGAGAGCTCATTAGTGGACAAGACATCAACATTACCGATGATGTCAATGTCAATAATTCTAATATTGAAATCGAGTTAGATAATTACACGTTTGCTTTAGGAGACGAGGCGGAAGTCAGGCTTCATACCATTACCAAAGAAACGTTTGAATATTATCAAGCACTTAAATTATTGGTTGATGCAGGTAGTCCCGCTCAATCCGTACCCGAAAATCCCATCTCTAATATTCGGGATGTGTCAAGTGAAGAAGCCACAGAAGTAGTGGGTTATTTTAATGCAACCTTATCCTCATCCGTTCAGGTAGAAATTCAATAGTTAGAGCTGTAGCCCCACTACTGTAATGTCATCACGTTGCTCAACCTGATTTCTGTCAAAACTGAGGTGATTCATTAAATGTGCTTTTTGGTCTGCCAAGCTTAGCGATTGTATAGTTGTAATTAATTCTCGGAATCTTTTTGATCCTATGCGTTTTCTACTTTCATCTAGGTTTTGATCGATATAGCCATCACTAAATAGGTAAATTACAGTACCTTTCGGAATAGTCAATTGATGTTCTTCAAAACCTAGTTTTTGTTCAAAAGCCCCACCTATACTGGTTCTTGAACCTTTGATGATGTGTAATTCATCTTGCACCATGAAATACATTTTTTGCTTAGACGCACCAAATGTTAACTGCACTTGATCGCCCTTTTCTTCGATCACTGCTACTGACATATCCATGCCATTATAACCATTTCTTTCTCTTTGGTGAAGCAACACTTGTAGACGTTGATGCATTTTTTCCATAATACCTACAGGACTTAACTCCCCATCTATCCGTACAATTTGATCTAAAATCGAATTTCCAATCATCGTCATAAAAGCACCCGATACGCCATGTCCTGTACAATCGCCCAAGATGAAGATGGTTTGATTACCCACCGTATGCAACCAATAAAAATCTCCAGAAACCACATCTTTGGGTAAATACAAAATGAAATGATCATCAAAAGTTTGGCGGAACAGTTTTTCAGCCGGCAATGTGGCATTTTGAATGAGTAGTGCCGATTCGATACTTTGGCTAATGTGCGTCTTATACTTAGAGAGCTCTTGATTATTCAGCTCTAATACATCGCGTTGTGCTGCTATTTCCTCTTGAGTTTGTTGTAATTCTTCATTAGTCACTTGTAACTCTTCGTAAGCCTCCCGCAACTCATTCGACTTTTCCTTTACCATATCTCGCTGCCGTTCTGCTTCTTGTTTTTGCACAACCACTTCTGCTGTTCGCTCCTTCACCTTCTGCGCTAACACTTTTTGTCGCTGCTTTAAATAAGCGGTACGCCATCGTACATAAGCAAATACTCCTAAAAATGCGAATAACACATAAGCTCCCCTAGCCCACCAAGTATGCCACCAAGGTGGAAGGATACGAAAACGATATGCCATAATTTCGCCCCTCACTTTGGATGCACCAATGGCAAACACTTCAAAAGTATAGTCGCCGTGAGGTAAATTTCGGTAATCTGCAAATGGCACTTCAGCGGGTTGGCTCCAGCTTGCTTCTAATTCCTTAATTCGATAGCTGTATTGCAATTGATGTGGAGCCTTCCAGTCGATCGCAGAAAAATGGAACGTGAGGTGATTGTAATCGTAAGGCAAAGATAATTTTTGTGGGTAGTTGTAAAATGCAGGCACATCCTTAAAAGAGATCACTGTTGCTATATCCTCAGGAATATTTCTATAATCTATGGGCTCTCCCATCAAGTCCACACTTCTCAATTTGGTGACGGGTTTGTGTTGAGCAGGTGTAAACACATTCAAATCCAATTGGGTCAGTCCTTCACTTGTTCCTAAATACAGTTGATTATCTTTTCCCAAACAGGCACTATTTACTTGAAAATCTAACCCTTTTAATCCATCCTGCTTACTAAAGTCTTGTATCGTATAAACTCCATCATCCGCTAACCTTACATACGCTAAGCCATTATCTGTAGCCACCCATACTTGGTTCACTTGACTGATCACAACCGATTTAATGGCATTACTTGGTAAACCATGCCTTGTGGTAAATACTTGGAAGTTTACGCCATCAAACTTGACTAAACCCCGATCGTTAGTTCCGATCCAGAGGTGATTATTGGAGTCAATGGCCATGGTTTGTACTTCATTACTTGGCAAACCATTTTGTTCAGTATAATGCGTAAAGGATTGTCCATCGTATTTACTAATTCCCCCTTTACTTCCAATCCAGATATTGCCCGCTTGATCTTTTGCCAACACATTAATGGAGTTATTGGATAAGCCATTCGCATCGGTAAAATTTTTAAAACGTTTCCCATCAAACACACTTATGCCATAATAAGCACCAAACCAAAGTTGCCCTTGGTCATCCTGTAATACAGTGCGAACGGTATTGTGGATTAAGCCATTTTCTGTGGTATAATAGCTAAATACTTTTCCATCGTATTTGCACACACCACGATTTAATGTGCCAAACCAAATATTGGCTTCATGATCTTCAAAAGCACCAAGGATGGGAATATCTCCATAGCTCATATCTCGGTTATGCCCAATAAACTCCACCCCATCATACTTCACAATACCAGACCCATACGTTCCCATCCAAAGATCACCATTCTCCGTTTGCACAATGGATTTGATAATGTTCAGCGTAGAACCTTCTTTAATGATTCCATGTTCAAAGGAAGTATAATTTAATTTTACGATTCCTCCTCCATAGGTAGCCGCCCAAATATTTCCCGTTCGATCTAAACACAAGGAATGCACGACATTACTTGGCATGCCTTCTAATGCCCTAAAATGGGTAAATTGTTGTCCATCAAACTTCTCAATACCATTTGAATAAATGCCAAACCACAAGTTCCCAAATTCATCTTCAGTAATGGAATTTATCCGATTGCCTGCTAAGCCTTCATCAACCGAATACATGGTTAAATCAGTTCCATCAAATTTCGCTATCCCTTTTAAGGTTCCAATCCAGATATTTCCTTCACGATCTTCATGTAAGGCATAAACCGTTTTCTCTGGTAAGCCTTCAGACGTATTCAAATGCATAAACGATCGCCCATCGTATTTGGCCAGTCCATTAAATGTACCAAACCAGATGTTTCCTTCACGGTCTTCAACAATTGCTTTTACCGTATTGCTCGGCAAACCTTCCTCTTGAGTGAAATATGTAAATGAGTTGCCATCGTATTTAATCGCTCCACCTTCAATCATGCCAAACCACAGGTTATCCTTACTATCATTTAGAATCGTTAATGCATAGTCGGAAGGCAAGCCATTTTTTGTAGTAAAAAACTCAAATTGCGCACCATCGTAACTCACTACCCCACTTCCATAAGTCGCCATCCAAATTTTTCCTTTCTGATCTGTCGCTAAAGCAAATACAAGGTGATCTGTAAACCCTTCGTTTTGTCCAAAGTGCGTTAAGCTTACGCCATCATACTTGGTTACACCACTCGATGTGGCAAACCACATATCTCCACGTTGATCTTGCAATACATCGTAAACGTAAGCAGAAGGTAAGCCCTGATCTTTATTCAAATATTTTAGGTCATAACTGGCAATATCTTTATAACGCATTGGCCTTACGCCAATAGTTGCCGCTTGCTTCACCTGTTGGAGCTGTTGGGTGGGTACTGGAGTTGCTGCGGCGATGGGTTTTCCTCCTTGAACGGCTTTTAGTTTTGTTGAGCGTACTTTAGGCTGCATTGCCTGTTGACGGTTTGTTCGTTTTTTGATGGATTGCAGCTTTCCTTGTAAAGATAAAATTTCTGGCTTTCCTGCTAATGTAAGTTGTTGTGGAGATGCCGCTACTGGCTTTCCTGTAATAATTTTTTGCTGATTACTCGTATAAGCGTCTGTAATACTATCTCCTGTAATTGGATGAACTGCATAGCCATCCACACGCATCGGAATCACTTCAATTGGCGGAAACAATGAAGGCGTATTTTCAGGCGCTGGATGCTGAATCGCATCACAAGCCAAAAGACAACAAGTGATAATAATCGAGTAGAATATACGCTTGATAATCATATAATAAGCCCTAATAGTAGTAGAATTTTGGTTTGATCCCTACTTAAATCTACTTTAAACCTTTAAGAATAGGAAAAGATTAGCCCATAAATTCCCACGCACTTCGATATGCCGCTATTTTTTCGATGTAATCTAAAAAATGTTGATAAAAAGTATGGCTACCCAATGTAGCACTATCACCTATCACAATTAATTTCTTTCTTGCCCTTGTAAGTGCTACATTCATTCTACGTACATCTTGCAAAAAACCGATACTTCCTTGGTCGTTACTTCTTACCAAACTGATGTACATCATATCCTGTTCTTGTCCTTGAAACCCATCAATGGAGCTTACCCGAATGCATTGGAGGTAATTTTTGAACGTTGGATCACTACTAAGCGCCCCCTTTATATGATTCACCTGTGCTTTGTAAGGCGAAACAATCCCGATGGATAATGTAGCAAAAAGGTGTGCCTGATGTTCTTGAATGTAGTCAAGTGTTTGGGCTAAATGTTTCAATAAGATGGTTGCTTCTCCTCGATTCATTGTACTCAAACGCTCCCCCTCTTTTTCTTCTTCAAAACCGCAACCTGCTGTATCGATAAACTCCACTGCTTTGCCCAATACATAATCGTCCTTATCACCTAATAAGTGATTTTCCACTGTATGATGTGCTTTTAACTTCCCCTGATAGAATTCTTGATTCGAGAATTCCATAATATGCGCATGCATGCGGTATTGTGTATCCAGTAAAGTAGCTACTTGTTGGCGCTGCATAATTTTTTCGAACAAGGTTACTTCCATCCCTGCTTTTGCCGCTTCACGAGATTTCACGGTGGGTGGCAGCTGACAATGATCGCCAGCTAAAATGACACGGTCGGCTTTACTAATAGGAATCCAGCAAGCTGCTTCCAGTGCTTGTGCAGCTTCATCAATAAAAACCGTACTAAAATGCCGTTTCTGAATGTATTTATTCATGGAACCTACCAACGTGGCCGTAATCACTTGCGCAGATGAGAGTAATTGAGCAACAATGTATTCCTCAATTTGAACAATCTCCCCTTTAATTTTGCGCGCCTCTGCATACAACAACCGACGTTGTTCTCGTTCTTCTTTCCCAAACTTCCGTTTATATTTTGAGGCTAACTTTCGATATTCTTCCGCATCCTTTTTCAGCTTTTTTAATCGTTTGTAATCCGCATGTGAAGAAATTTGATTCGCTAAGCTGTACTGAATCAATGCTTCATTTACACGGGCGGGGTTGCCAATTCGAAGCACGTTTAGACCTTTTTCAGCAAGCCGACTGGTTAGTAAATCAACGGCTGTGTTACTTGGGGCACAAACAAGCACCTGTTTTTCATGGGCTAATGTGTGTTTAATAAGTTGCACAAGTGTCGTTGTTTTTCCTGTGCCAGGAGGACCGTGAATAATCGCTACATCTTGTGCGTTTAAAGCTTGTTTAACCGCCGTATGCTGCGATGGATTGAGTTGTTCCTTTTCTTCGTAATCCACCGCTTCGCTTCCTGATAAAAAGCTAGGCTGATCTTTACCAAGCAAAATTTGTCTTAACGCTTTGAGTCGTCCTTCCTTCGCATCAATCACCCGTTTTAAGGCAAATTCCATCTCTTTATAACTTGCCGCATCAAATAACAAATCCAAGCCCAAGCTCGCTGCGTCATCCACCCAATCGGGCAATTCATCCACCTGAAAAAGAATCTTTACGGAATCTTTCCATACAGCTGCTAATACGCCATTGATGGTATTCACCTGCTTTCCATCCTTCTCCTGTTCAAAAAGTGCCACCATTCCGCCTACTTGGAAAGCGTGTGATTTGCCTTGATGCGAAACTCGTTCCACCGTAAGTGCTACTTGCTGCCCTAAATCTCGGTCCGTTGCCGTAATTGCCAGCGGATGCCACGTATTGCCCTTTTGTTTACGCTCATGCAAAGCCGTCTGCAACATCGCTTCTTGATACTGACGCAAATCTTCTTCTTTCTCTATTTTAAGAACTCGGAGAACTTCTTGTAACTCTTCTACAATCATATGGAATAAAATGATTTTAGCTTTTGAGCAAGCTAATACATGCGTAGTGCCTGCGCAAACAAACCGATCATCTTTTTATCTTGAACTTGTATAAGAGATTGTTTTGCTACCGTACACAAAAAAATATGACCAAAAGCTTGCAAAATCTTTAGCGAGCGTAGGCCTGAAAATCTGCCGAGCGTGGGCAGGTAAGTGTGTAAGCAGGATCAGATTT
>JBMYQA010000024.1:0-36611 GCA_049600855.1 Flammeovirgaceae bacterium
TTCTGGGGCAATATCAGGTAATGATGCGGTGGATGAGCTTGGGGCATTTAGGGCTAACGTTTGTACTCATGCCCTACATTCAGAGTTTTTACCGATTGCCTACATCATCAGGAAAACGGCTCATTTTAAAAATCTCAATACTGGGATTAGTCGCCTCAGGCCTACAATTGATTGCGCTATTCGCCGTATTTACACAGATTTATCAATTCCAATTAGCGGCTATATTGTATTTCTGGATGTTTCTCCATATGCTTCCTTTTTATGCATACTACCTTAAAATCTATGAATGCTTCAAAAAAGATCAGCAACACCACTTAACGATTTGCTATTTCGTTACGGGTTGCATCAATGCTTTACTGAGTTACTACTTCATCCCAAAAATGGGCATTTTGGGCGCATTGATTACCAGCACAATTATTCAATACCTTTTACTCATTTTCTTTTTCATCATTGAACCACGCTATGAAAAACACGCCACTCATTAGTATTATTACCCCCACTTATAATCGGGCACACACCTTAGTGGAATGCATTGAAAGTGTGTTAAATCAATGCTATCCCCATTTTGAATGGTGGATTATTGATGACGGCTCAGCAGATGATACGGCAACGATCATTAATCAATATGAAGATGAACGCATCAAGTACTACCCCTTGGGCAAGCATACAGGTTCTTTATCTTATTTGAGGAATCTTGGGGTGAGTAAAGCCAAAGGAACCTACATCAGCTTTATTGATTCTGACGATTGTTGGTTACCACAAAAGTTAACCGAGCAAATTCATGCCATCCAGCAGCACTCCACTGCAAAATGGGCTTTTTGCGATGTCATTGAATTTAATCAAACAGCAATGCTAAGAGATGGCATTTACCAACGATTAAATCGGACAAATGGCGTTTATCCCAATTTATTTACCGATCTCATTCACGGTCAGTTAATTATCTTTCCTTCCAGTGTACTCATTCATCGAACCGCATTCGCTGAGGTAGGTCAGTTTGATGAATCGCTACCCTTAAGCGATCAAGCATTTTTAATTCGTTTAGCAAAACAATGTACCGCTTATTTTAGCAATGCCAAGTTGGTAAAAATTCGAAAGCATGACCAAAACATGTCTCATCAACCCAAAATTCAGGAGTCTGGGCATTTGGAAATCATTCAACAACTGGAAGCAGCTTACCAAAGTCGTTTGGTTTCTTCTGATTTCTATCAGCAGCGCAAAGCACAATTATTGTTTGGTTTGGGAAAGGTTTATCAGCATTCACGTCAATACCAGCAAGCCCTAAACACCTATCAACAAGCTCAAAAATACAGTTCATTTCCATCCAAGCTCTGGCTAAAAATTGCGTTGCACTACTGCTGGACGTGCATTCACCCTAAATAAGTCATGATGAAGCAAGTGGCATTAATTAGTTCAGGCTTAGGCCATGTAAAGCGAGGCTTTGAAACCAATATTCAAAAACACTACGATCGGCTGCAACCGCTTTTGGGCGACCAACTGCTGCTTTTAAAAGGTGGCGGCTCTGGGAGTATTCCCAACTTTAGGCAACATGGATTTTGGGCAAAGTGGTTAGGAAAACTATTCCAAAAACATCCATTCGAAATTCAAAATTATTCCTTTTTCTTAGGGAGTATTTATTGGATTTTAAGGTACCGTCCACAGGTAATTTACCTTGGGGAACCCATACTCTACCGCTTATATGCCAAGTTGCGAAATTTACTTCAGCTAAATTTTCGCATGATTTATTTTTCAGGAGGTGGTGTTATTCCTAAAAAAACACATGCTGAAGATACCATTCAATTTGTTGTGCCACCTGCATGCATTGGAGTTGACATTCATAAAGTCACTGCAAACACGGTTGTTTTACCTCATTATGTTGACCTTTTTAAAAATAGATCTGCGCACCAAATTCAACACGTAAGCGCATCACTACATATTCCTACAAGTGCCAAAATAATTCTATCTGTTGGGGCACTTGATCGGCAAAAGCGAATGGATTATTTGATCCAAGAAGTAGCCCATGCTGAATTAGATTGCTTCTTGATTTTACTGGGCCAGGAAGAATCCGACACGCCTGACATTAGGCGTTTAGCGCAACAATTATTACCCGACCGACATGTTATTGGTACCGTGCCTCATCATGAACTGGCAACTTATTATGCACTAGCGGATGTCTTTGTACTGGCCTCGTTAAAAGAAGGCTTTGGATTAGTTTACCTAGAAGCGCTTTCCTTCGGTTTGCCCGTACTCGCTCACGATTATCCAATTTCTAGACATGTATTGAAAAAATGGGGATTCTTTGGAGATTTCCAGAAAAAAGGCGCGCTGCAACAGTTGCTCCTTCAAGTCAGTAAAATTCCGCCCACTCGCTCCACCCGTCAGCAAAGACGGGCATTCGTTCAGGAAAATTACAGTTGGAATAGTTTGAAAGAAGCCTATTTGGAGTTGTTCTTAGCGTAATTTCACACTGCAATTCAACTTCGAACTTCTTGATTAATAAAAAGGTGATTTAGGTTGCAATCATTAACTGCTCCATTTCTTGATCGTATTTTCCCACCATTTCTGACCAATCGTATCGCCTCACAGATTCGCGTAACCTTTTATAGTTGACAGGAAGGTTTGTAATCGCGGCTCTCAACTTGGAAATAAATTCATTTTCATCCTCGTAAAAGCACTCCTTGTGTTGTGGTAAATGCTCGGGATAAGCCAATCGCTTCGGTAAAATAGGGTAACAATTGCAGTAGATGGCTTGTACTACACTCGCCCCAAAAAAGTCATGAATAGCGCTTACTGGTAAAATATCAGCGCGCCACAGCCACGAAGCATATGCTTCAAAACTCGATACATAGCCCCATTGAATAATATGTGGAGCTAATTTCAGCTTCGCTTCTTCAAAAATTTTAGGAGATTTGCGGTAACTTTCGCCCAATACTGCTAAATCAAACTCCAGTCCTTCATCACTCAATTGAAAAAGCGCTTGGAAAAATGCTTCGGGGTTTTTATCGTACTCCCAACGGTGATTCCATACTAACAAAGGACGGTGATCCTGTTTATCGATCACTTGATATTGATCAAACTTGCTCAATTCCATACCTAAGGGCAACACCCTACTCTTCGCCTTTACAGTATCTACTGACCAGAGTTCAGGATAATCAGGAAAGCTTTTCAAGAATTTGGGCAACTCATTTAGAAAAGCGTTTTGGTGGTAATGAGAATTAAAATACACGGCATCGGCTCCTAAAGCTGAGGTATAATTAATAAATGCATAATGGTTATCGCGCTTAAGCTGAATGTCTTGATCTGTAGGTGACCAAGGGTAGTTAAGCTGATTTTCGTGGAAGTAAATGGCAGATTTGAGTGTTGGAAATTGCTTGTGGGTCAATGATCTGAATAGATTCAGGTCTAGCATGTCTGTACACAAGCATAAATCAGGTTTTAAGTTTCCTTGGTTGAGGCGATTAGCCAAGGTCACTGCTCCACCGTGCATTCGCCATTTCCAATAGCGCCCTTCTAAACTTAACAACGTAATTTGATGTTTGCTCTGTCTCTGATATTCTTCCGCCCACAATCTATGTGATCCTGTAAAAAAAGGTTCTACCAATACAATTTGCAGCTTAGTTTGATTCATTTGACATGGTCCATTTGAGCCATAAGTTGTCTAATACACTAAAAAATGTAATGCCAAACACATTTCCCAACATATCAAATAAACTAAAGGTACGATGTTCTGAAAGTAACTGTAGGCTTTCTTCCAAACACGAAAGTACTATAAAAATGACAGGCCATACTGGCAATACCACTTTAAAGAATAGCGTTTTCTTCCGATTACTTGCTCGATGGGCTAAATAACTCGTAATCCCAAATAAAAGGAAATGCACATAAAAGTCATACTGCTTATAATGAACTACTGGCGTACCGATATAGGCTGATCCCATTACAATGAGTAATGCAGTAAGTTGAAAAGCCATTAAAATACGCCAAAAACTTAGATTACTGTCCATTATCAAAATTTAATAAGGAAACTCCTGAGCATACTTACTTATTTCTATTAAACAATCAACTCCTTACCTGTAGTTTAGGTTTTCGTGAGGTTAAATTACTTTCCAGCATCCCTTTAATTTTATTAGATACCCTGTTATTTATGAAAATTTTTCCACTTCAAGGAAGATAAATTAATGAATAAAAGCAATCAATTTAATTAAAAATCAGTATTTTTCATTCCCTTCACCATACGATCTTTTCCTTGCATATCTTTTATTAATGAGATTTGTTGAAAACCGTAGTTCGCTAATAACTCTAAACATTCTTTTCCGAATGCTTCATTAATTTCAAAATAAAGCATTCCCCCATTTTCTAAGGCTACTGCTGCCAATTGTGTAATTCTTTTATAAAACAATAATGGATTAGCATTGGGCACAAACAATGCCAAATGTGGTTCGTGATCTAATACATTAGCTTGCATTTTTTCTTTTTCTAATGCTCTTACATAAGGAGGGTTACTCACAATTACCTGAAACTTTGGAAAATTGGAAAGGTCTTGAGTGAGTACATCTAATTGGGAAAAATTGACAGTTACTTCATTTTTTACAGCATTTTCATGAGCTACTTGCAATGCTTGTAAACTGATGTCTACGCCATATACAGCAGCTTTAGGTAAATTTTTTTTCAAGCTGATGGGAATACAGCCACTTCCTGTACCAATATCCAAGATGTTCACGTTTTGACGCTCATTTTGTTCTTGAATAATCAGGTGTACCAGTTCTTCCGTCTCAGGCCGAGGAATTAACACATGAGGATTCACCTGAAACTCCAAGCCATAAAAGTCGGCCACTTCGGTGATGTATTGGATGGGTTCTTGATGAATTAAACGTTGTAAGTACTCCTCTAATTGGTGATTTGCGGGCAACACGACCTCATTTCCTAACACAACGTCATGCTTACTCATGTTAAATTGCCGTTCGAGTAATTCAAAGGCAATGCTGCGCGCTTCATATTCTTCATAATGAGGTAATAATACCTTCAATACATCTTGCAAAAAAACGCTTGCGTTTACCTCTTGTGGCATATCACTGTTCATTTTCCAGTGTTTAATAAATCAGCATGATAAAGTTTTTCCAAAGCTACTGCTATTCTCGCGCCCTCTTTTGCATTATTATACACCAGTTGCAGGTTGGCTTCTAAACTTTCTCCAGCGGTTAACTCTTTCACTTTTGCTAATAAAAAAGGAGTAACTTCTTTCCCTTTTATTCCTTGTTCCCTCGCTTCTTGTAACGCGGTAGCAATGGCACGATCAATAACAGCTTTGGGCATGGCATATTCCTTAGGTACGGGATTACCAATCACTAAGCCTCCTTGCAAATTTAAATCCCATTTTGTTTTAATTACATTCGCCACAGATTCAGGATCATCTAATCGGCAATCTACTTCAAAACCGCTATCTCGCGTATAAAACGCTGGAAATGCTGATGACTGATAGCCAATAACAGGCACACCATGTGTCTCTAAGTATTCTAAAGTAAGGCCAATATCTAGAATAGATTTTGCCCCTGCACACACCACAGCTACATTGGTTCGAGCCAATTCCATCAAATCAGCCGAAATGTCAAACGAGCGCTCTCCTTCTCGATGTACGCCTCCTATTCCCCCAGTCACAAATACGCGTATTCCTGCCAAAGCAGCCACAATCATGGTAGATGCCACTGTAGTGGCTCCATCTTTTTTTTGGGAAATAATATAGGGTAAATCACGCCGACTTACCTTCGCAATATCCTCACTTTGAGCTATATGCATGAGTTCATCGCCATTTAAACCCACCTTGAGCTTTCCTCCAATCACGGCTATAGTTGCTGAAACGGCTCCTTGATCTCGAATAATTCCTGACACTGCTTTTACCATCTCTACATTTTCAGGATATGGCATGCCATGTGAAATAATGGTGGACTCCAAAGCCACCACAGCCTGACCGCTATCCAGTGCTTCTTGTACTTGTGGGGCAATATCGAGGTAGTGTTTCATATACTCATTGGTTTTAACTCACAATTATAAGTAAAAGATCCGAAATAAATGGCTCCACTAAGACGTAGTACTAAACAAAAAACCGTCAGATCAAAGCGATCTGACGGTCAATTATTTTGCACTCATTTAAGTGCTTTACCAATGCATTAGTTTTTCTTTTCCTCCTTAATAACAGGTTCCTCCGATTTACCTGCTTGCTCTTGTAAGTAAATATCATTGGCAATTTGATACAACTGCATACCGCTATTTGTTTTCTTATCGGTCATGGTCATTTTAAAACGATAGGTAAACATCTTATTACCCGTTTCAATTCCCATTAACCGCATATCATCAAACTTCTCCTGCATCATCGTCATCGCTTCTTTTTCAGAATTACTCATGTATTTATTTGCTTTCATCGCTGCTGAGATAATATTCTGAATATCAAAATAGAAATATTGATTGTGTTTGAGCACATCTGCCTTTAACGCTGCATTGATTTGATTTTTCTTCTTTACTCCTTTTGCCAATCCATTTTCTAATAAATCGGCATCATTCGTAATAATAGCAATATCATCCAGTAAGGCTAATTTTACATCTAAACTAGAATTTGGAATTCGCAAGGAATAGATATTATCTTTCACACTTAAAATCTGATAACTTTCAAGCGCATTAATCAGCTTCATAAAGTTTTCCTTATTGCCAATCCCCAATTCGCCAACAACCAAAGGCATTTGCTGTTTACGCGTTTTTTCGATCTTTTTCAAGTTATAGTCGTCATCGTATTCATAATCAATATACGTCATCTCCACTTCTTTAAAATCGGTTACGGCTAACAAAATTTCTCCATCAATGATATTAGCCAAGGCATCTTCGTCAAGGGCAATACCTAAAAGGTCCAACATGGCTTCGGCCTTTCCACCACTCATTTGTGGTAACTGGTCCAGCATGGGTTTATATACCTCAATGGTAGCTGAAAATAGTTTTTTGATGTCTACTGCAATTACACCAAAGCCCAACAAGTTTGATCCATTTACATAGTTCAACATTTTAGGTTGTACCTTTTTATCGTAAATATCTTTGTACAAATTGAATAAACGATCGTTCATATAGCTGCGCTGTATCAAGTTTACTTCGCCTGCATCAAAGGTCAATAAGGAGTGATAATAGGTATCCTCCCACAGTTCGCTCATACTTTCTAACATTTGTGCTTGAGTAGCTAACATCGGCGAGTTCCCTTGCGCTCGTTGAAGGATATCACTCAATGGGGAAAGATTTAACCAAACTCCAGCATCGTAAGCAGACTTATTAAAGTCAACAAAGTTGGCATGGTCTTTCAACGAACTATTTACCGAAACAATCATATCGCGCTTTTGAGCCAATACAGCTAATTTCGATTCATCAAATGCCTTTCTACGTGCTTCTAATTGATCGTAATAGTTTTCGTCATCGTAATCTAATCCCTCATACAAGCCTTTTTGCTCTCCTTCCACACCAGAGAGCATAACTACGGAGTTTGTCCAAGCAATAGATCCTGTTTCAATCGTTACATATTTATATCCTTTCCCTTTTTTGATTTGACCCGCATCAACCATCGGGAGGTTATTGATAAAATCTTCAAACTTTTTCTTGTCTGAGATATTACTGATAAAAGCCCCAAAAAATAGGCTATCCATTGCTTGCACATAGGCATAAGCCTTAGGATTCAAGTTGACACCAACAGCCTTAGGATCTTTATAAATTAAGGATACCAAATCGTAGCTATCGCGCATTTCTTTCTTCATCTGCTCATCAAAAGCCTTCATCACATCCAACTCCATCACCTTATCCATGTCGATTTTCTTGGAATAGCTATCGGCATTTATTGCCAATACTGCCACGGCATCGTTTGGAATGAGTTTGGTTAAATCTTGCGCTTGAAGTTGACTTCCAACAAGTGTAAATAGTAAAAATAGGGTGAGTGTTCTCATCATTACTTTCTAGCTTAGTTAGGTTCAGTGAATAGTAAACTAAGGAGTTTATGAAAATAACTCCTTTAGCAGAAATTACATAAGGACTTCATGTAAATCAACGACAAAACTACTGGATAATCGAATTATTAGAAGCATTTAGCCCCAAAACTCGATAAATTAGCCAGTAGTCCGAAATAATGTAGGATTAATCAGGGAATTCGATGTATTTTACAGGAACCTCATCGGTAAGCCATACCCCATTTTTTGATTCAAAAAATGGATATCCATCTTGATGCATGGCTAATGCTCGAATAATCAGTATGACTGGTTTGCCATGCCGACCACCCACTTTAAGAGCCGTTTTTTCATCTGGAGAAAGGTGTACATGTTGCCGATTTCTTTTCTCCAAACCTGTTGCCTTAATCGAATCAAGGTGGCGAGTAGCAGTTCCATGATACAGTTGAACTGGCGGATCTTTGGGATCAAGCCCTAAATTGATATCAATCGAATGCCCTTGATTGGCTCGTATCGAAAGTCCATCTGGACTAAAAGCGAAACGCTTTTTATCATTTGTATCTACCACTTCTTTCAACATACTAGGAGTAACCGTTAGCCCATGCTTTTTGAGCGCTTGTAACAGTTCATCTACTTTTGTCCACCCTTCTTGGTCTAAAGTTAAACCAATAGAGCTCGGATGGTGCCGCAATACATAACTCAAGCGCTTGCTGATTCGTTTTTTTTGTTCTTTACTTAATGATTTCATGGTTTATTTAGGTTAATAATTTCCGTTGATTTTACACAAACTTACGCTAGTTTCAGGAAAAGGATTCAACGGTTCGCTAATTTAGAATGAATCTTGTTTGTAGCAGTTGTTTTTGACAATTCAAATGTGTTCGCTAAAAAATAACAATAAAGCAACATTGATATTTCTAGTTTCGAAAAGAAGCTAACTAATATTGCACGATTTGACCTAACTTTTTATAACACAAAACTGTGATTTATGAAGAAATTTTTATTCTCAATATTATTAGCCTTTATTACTCACGTGAGTTGGGGACAACTCCTGCTCAATGAGAACCTCGATTATGGCAGTAGTGCAGGTGATTTAACTACTGTTAGTGGTGGAAATTGGGCAAACCATTCTGGTTCGAGTTCTAGCCCTGTTTCTTATGCAACAACCAGTTTGAGCATGACTGACTATCCAGCTACTGGGGTAGGAGGTGCTGCCACACTTACTGGTTCAAATTCGGAAGATGTGAACAGAGCTTTTACTGTTCAAACTGCTGGTAAAGTCTATTTTTCTGGTTTAGTTAATTTAGCTACCACTGGTAATGATACGTATTTCTTTCATTTAAAAGATGATGGTTTTGGTTTTACCGCACGAATTGGCGCAAAAGATGATGGTTCTGGTAATGTATTATTTGGAATTTCAGCGACTTCTGGTAGCCTTACTTACGGTACCACTCCTTTTAGTACAAATACAACTTATTTATTAGTTGCGTCTTTTGACATTGACAATGGAGTAGCAGATTTGTATGTATTGACTGCACCACAATCAACAGAACCAGGCACTCCAGAAGCTTCCTCATCAAATGGAGGTGCAGGCACTGAAGTACACGCAGTAGCACTAAGACAGAGCGGAAGTATTCCTGATGTTACCGTAGATGGCATTCGCGTAGGATTAAGCTGGGCAGATTTAATGAGTGCAGGCAGTGGAGATCCAACCGTTAGTATTTCTGTAGACGACAATGAAATCGTTGAAAACGGAGAAGTGGCTACCATTACAGCTACACTTTCAGAGGCCGTTACTGCTGATGTTACGGTAAACTTAGCATTTTCTGGCTCTGCTACAGATGTGACCGACTACACCACTTCTGCTTCAAGCATCTTGATTCCTGCAAACAGCACTACTGCCACTATGACCATCACTGGAGTAGATGATGCAAACGAAGAACCTACTGAAGAAATTATTGTAGACATCGACAATATTGTGTCAACAGCTACAGTAAATGAAGATGGTTTGCAACAAGTTACCATCAATTTATTAGATAATGATTTTGTGGCCTCAGCATTATATTTCACCGAAATTGCTGACCCAAGCGATGCCGCAAGTGCTCGTTTTGTGGAACTTTATAACTCAGGCTCTACCACAATTGACTTTGACACTGAAACTTGGTTTTTAGTTCGCCAAGCAAACGGTGGATCAGTTTCAACACTTCAACTAGCAGGCAGTGTTGCAGCAGGACAAACCTTTGTAATCGCCAATGATTCGGTAGACTTTAATACTGCCTTTGGCAAAGACCCTGACATGGATGGTGGTTTAATTTCAGGAAATGGTGACGATGGTTATTTCCTTTATAGAGACGGAAATCAAACTACAGGTTTCTTAAAAGATGCCTATGGCGTGTTTGGTGTAGATGGAACCAATGAAGCTTGGGAATACACCGATGGGCATGCAGAAAGAAAAGCAGTAGCTACCCAATCCAATAATGTTTGGACAGCCTCAGAATGGGATATCACTCGTCCTGTAGTGGCCGCCAACATGAATCCTTGTGTTTATGACCCCACTCAGGTGAATGTCACCTTGGAGGTTTCTAGCTTAGAGTTCTCGGAAAACGGAGGGCAAGTCTTTGTAAAAGCAAACTTATCGCAAGTAGCTAGCAATGACGTAACCGTTGAAATTGACTTCACAGGTACTGCTGATCTTGATGTTGACTTCTCTGCAGCAGCTACTGAGATTGTGATTACCGCAGGTGAGTTAGTAGATAGCGTAGCACTTACAGGCATTAATGATGGTAATACAGAAGGTGATGAGCTTGTAATTATTGATATTGTGTCAGTAACTAATGCCGATGAGCTCGGTACACAACAAGCCACTGTAATTATTGTTGATGATGAAACACCTCCTTCACCTGTATTTATCTCAGAAGTGGCCGATCCTCAAGACGATGCTTCAGCTCGATTTGTGGAGCTTTACAACGGAGGGGTACTTGCCATCAACTTTGATATTTTGCCCACCTTCTTAGTTCGACAAACAAATGGTGGCTCATTAGAAAATTCCATCCAATTAACAGGTACAATTGGAGTAGGCGAAACATTTGTTATTGCTGAAGATTCTGCCGCGTTTAATGCTGCCTATGGATTCAACCCGAATATGGATCACACTTCTGGTAACTTAGTTGGTTTCCCAATTAGCGGTAATGGTGATGATGGTTATTTCTTATATACCAATGGAACTGCAGCCACAGGCACACGAGTAGATGCTTATGGTGTACTCAATCAGGATGGTACTGGTGAAGCTTGGGAATACACTGATGGCCGAGCAGAAAGAGTAAATTCGGTAACGGTAGCCAATCGTAATTGGATTGCTTCGGAGTGGAACATCACGCGCCCTGCTGGGGTAAGCGGCATGACTCCTGGCGTTCACAATCAAATAACCGTGACCTTAGGTACTACAGCCGCAACCATAGCGGAAGGTGGTGTAAGTAAAGTGTATGCCACACTTTCTCAAATGAGTGCTACTGATGTTACCGTAAACCTTACATTTTCTGGTACTGCTACAGGTGGCGGAACGGATTATACGGCAAGTGGTACTGCGATTGTAATTGCCGCAGGAAACCTTGCTGACACAGTAACCATTACTACAGTAGATGATACTGACGTTGAAGCTGATGAAACGGTTATTGTAGAAATTGACAATGTAACCAATGCTGAAGAGGTTGGCGACCAACAGGTAACCGTAACCATCACGAATAATGATGCACCTACTACTCCATTATTTATCTCCGAGGTGGCTGACCCTCAAGATATCAGTAGTGCTCGATTTGTAGAATTATACAACGCAGGAAGTACAACCATAGACTTTGATACGGAAACCTGGTTCTTAGTGCGTCAAAGTAATGGCGGTTCATTAAACAACTTCATTCAATTATCAGGTTCTATCGCAGCGGGTGCTACCTTTGTTATTGCTACTGATTCTGCAGATTTTAATAATGCTTATGGCATTAATCCTCAGCTAGATCATAATTCACCTAATCATACTGGTTTCTTAATTGGTGGTAATGGTGATGATGGTTATTTCTTGTATAAAGATGGCGATGCAACTACTGGTACTTTGATTGATGCGCATGGTGTACTTGATGTAGATGGTTCCAATGAAGACTGGGAATATACCGATGGCCGAGCGGAAAGGGTTGAAACCGTAATGGCAGCAAACGATACTTGGACTGCTGCTGAATGGACAATTACGCGTCCAGCTACTGCTAATAAAATGACTCCAGGTGTTCACAATGAAATTACCGTTTGCTTAGGAACAACAGAAACGAGCATTGAGGAAAATGGAGGTATTGCTAAAGTGTTTGCTACCTTATCTAAGGTAAGTGCCACTGATGTTACCGTAAACCTAGCCTTTTCAGGTACCGCAACAGGAGGTGGTACAGATTACATGTCAACGGGTATGGCTATTGTGATTGCAGCAGGTGAGTTGTCTGATACCGTCACCATTACCGCAGTAGATGATGCAGACATCGAAGGAAGTGAATCCATTATAGTAGACATTGATAATGTAACAAATGCGACAGAAGCTGTAACTCAGCAAGTAAGCATCACAGTGGTTGATGACGACACGCCTCCTTCGCCATTGTTTTTCTCTGAAATTGCTGATCCACAAGACAATTCTAATGCACGATTTGTTGAGCTTTATAATGCTGGAACTGAAGCCATCGACTTTGATACCGAAACGTGGTTTATTGTGCAACAATCAAATGGAGGCACTACCTTTTCAACCTTGCAATTAGCAGGAACCATCAACCCTGGGGCTGTCTTTGTTGTTGCAAATGATTCTACCGATTTCAACAATGCGTATGGTTTCTTCCCTAATGTTGACCGTACCAGCTCAACCAGTACGAACTTCCCTGTTACTGCAAATGGCGATGATGCTTACTACCTATACAAAGACGGTGACCATACCTCTGGTACACTCATCGATATTTATGGAGTACCTGACCAAGATGGTACCAATCAACCTTGGGAATTTACAGATGGCCGTGCAATTCGAAAAGGTAATGTAACGATTGCCAATCGCATTTGGACTGCTGATGAATGGATCATCACACGCACTGCTACGGTTGCTGATATGAATCCAGGAATGTTGGATGTAGATGCTATTCCACCAAGTGTAGAAATCCAAAATGCGCCTAGCATTGTAAACAACACTACCGCATTTACTGTAACCATTGCCTTCAGCGAAATTGTAACTGGTTTTGAAATGGCTGATATCACAGTTGGAAATGGGGCAGCGAGCAACTTCCAAACGGTGAACGACAGCACATTTACTGCTGATATTACCCCTGATGGAAACGGTGACATTACCATTGATGTCGCTGCGGCTGTAGCGCAAGATGGTGCAGGAAACGACAACACAGCAGCTACTCAAGTAAGCGTAACTTTTGACGATGTTCAGCCTACCGTAGCAATTCTAAATGCCCCTAGCATTGTGAATAGCACTACGGCATTTGCTGTCACTTTCGAGTTTAGCGAAGACGTAACTGATTTTGAAATGGCTGATATCACGGTAGGAAATGGCGCAGCGAGCAACTTCCAAACCGTAGATGCAAATACCTACACGGCAGACATCACGCCTGATGGAAATGGCACCATCACCATTGATGTGGCTGCAGCTGTGGCGCAAGATGCGGCAGGTAATGACAACACAGCAGCTACTCAAGTAAGCGTCATGTTTGACAATACTCAGCCTACCGTTGCCATTCAAGGCGCTCCTGCTGAAACAGGTCTTTCTGCTTTTGCCGTAACCTTTGAATTTAGTGAAGATGTAACAGGTTTTGCCATGACGGATGTAACTGTAGGGAATGGTTCAATCAGCAATTTTGCGGCTACTGATGGCAATACATATACCGCTGACATCACTCCTGATGGAAATGGTGATGTAACGATTGATGTGGCTGCGGCTGTAGCGCAAGATGCAGCGGGTAATGACAATACTGCGGCTACTCAAGTAACCGTTACCATAGATGCTACTGCGCCTACTACCACCATAGAACTTGCTGCAGGAGCGGATCCGTTAACCATGCAAACTTTTGGTATCGTAGTGAGCTTCAGTGAAGTAATGACTGGCTTTTCTATGACAGACTTAACCATTACAAATGGTACTGCTAGCAACATGCAGACCAGTGATAATCAAACGTTCACGTTTAACATTACTACAACGACATTGGGTAATAACGTATCCATTGTAATTGCAGCTGATGTAGCCACTGACCAATTTGGTAATGGTAACACTGGGACTTCACTTTCTAATATCACCACAGATTTAGAAGATGATTTAGCGAAGAAAGGCGTAGCCATTTTTGCATACGAGTCAACTATTACGATTCAGTTTGCTGATGCAAAAAGTGCTGATGCAAAAGTAGCGATCTTCAACTTGAACGGTCAGTTAGTAACCAGCTTTGAGCATACGGATGCAACTGAACGTAAAGTAGAGATGACCAACAGAGGTGTATTCATCATTCGAGTAGCAAATCAATTTGGTTTAACTACTAAAAGAGTGATTGTAGAATAAACATTAGAAATATCCAACACAATATAGGGTTCCCGTCATGGGAATCCTTTTTTTATACTTTTTTTTGATTACGCAAAAATATTGCGTAACCCCTTTTTTCTTTTGTTCCTGTAAGTAATCAACACCGAGCCCTAGATGCTAGTTTCTGTATGGCTACATAGTGTTCACATGGTATGCATGTGCAATATACTGGCTAGTGTAAGATGCTTACGCTCACCCTGTTGGTTGGGGGTTCGAGTCCCTCTTTCGGTACATCCGAAATAGTTCAATGGCAGAATAGCAGGTTTAAATGTAGGTTCGAATCCTACCCTTTTTCCAAAAAGGTGGCGCAATGGTTGACGCGATGAACTAGGGGTTCATTTTAAGCGAAGCCCGTCTAGCTTCTCCAAATAAGTAGGCACCAAAAGTAACAGGCATTCGGCCCGTTCAGTTGATGAACAAATCTTGAAAGCGCTTTGCGAGAATCAGGATACCGTTTTCATCGGTCTATTCACTTTTTTGTTTGTGTCATGGGCTTATGCTATTCAGCTTGTGTTCAACAAAAAACTGCATATCACCTTTAAAACTCAATGTTTCTTCCGCTCAATTGAGATGCTGGAATGTGACTGTTACTTTTTACAAAATATTTATTAACTGCAAAAATAGATTGATATGATTAAACGTGTAAAAATCCGCAAAGGCAACATTGCCTTAGTATTTCGAGATGGTAGCCATACACAAACCCTAACGGCAGGTTCCTATTGGCTTACTTGGTTTGATGAGGTAAAAGTTTACAACCTCGCCAAGCCTTTCCAATCACCAATTGCACTCAACCTACTACTTCGAGATCATATTTTGGTTGCAAATCTCAGCATCGTTGATGTGAAAGATCATGAAATCGCGCTTCACTATGAAGATGGACATTTCAAAGCGGTTTTGCCTGCGGGTCGACATGCCTTTTGGAAAGGTGTTATCGATCACACATTCCTCCATATTGATCTGAACCAAACAGCAATTAGTGAGGAAATTGATGTCGCAATTTTGAACCGAGCAGAATTGTCTCCTTACCTGTATACCGTTCAAGTTTCACAGCACCAAAAAGCGCTGCTTTACATGGATAGTAAATTTCAGAAAGTGCTAGATACAGGTATTTACCGCTATTGGAGAGGGATACACACGTGGAGCATTCAACTTGCTAACATGCAGAAAAACCAGCTCGAAGTGAATGGTCAGGAGATTTTGACGAAAGATAAAGCTGCATTGCGCATAAACTTCATGGCTCAGTACCAAATTGTTGATATTGAAAAAGCCTTGAAGGAAAACCACGATTACCACAAACAGCTTTACACTTATATTCAGCTTGCCCTGCGTTCTTATGTAGGCACCATGACCTTGGATGAGCTGTTGGATAATAAACAGTCTGTGGGCAATCAAATTTTGGAGGCTGTGCAAGAAAAGTCCAAGCAACTCGGTATTCAGGTTACAGATTGTGGACTTCGAGATGTCATTTTGCCTGGCGAAGTAAAAGAGATTATGAATCAAGTGCTGGTCGCGCAAAAAAAGGCACAAGCCAATACCATTACGCGCAGGGAAGAAACAGCTTCTACCCGAAGTCTCTTGAACACCGCCAAGCTCATGGAAGAGAATGAAATGCTCTTCAAATTGAAAGAAATGGAATATGTGGAAAAAATTGCGGATAAGATCAACAGCATTTCCCTCTCAGGAGGTACGCAAGTGGTCGATCAGCTAAGAGCGATTTTTGGTTCATAATCAGCAACTATGCTCATTCATGGAAATCGATAAAAAACAGGTTCAAGTAATCAACATGAACCTGTTTTCTTATAAAATGAGCAGTATTTACTCCTTAATCTCCAAGGTTTCAAAATCACTAAATCCTCGAATTTCAGGATAGTACATGAGCTGTGAAACGGCTGGGGTAATGTTAAATTTACCAGGAATTTGTGCTTTCAGGATGTATGAATATTCATAATCTCCTTTGTACAGCTTCGTAATGGTCATGGCAAATTTCTCATCGCGGAACTCTTGGTGTGTATACCAACGGCTCCAACGACTGTAGTAATTTCTACGTCCATAATAATTATATTGACCCGTATAATTACTTTCCCCTTCCACAATATACCCTTTGGTATCTCGCACAAACTCACAACCTGCGGGAATTGGATCTTCAATTAAGATATGATCCCGATCTACCGAAGAAGTGATCTTGGTTTTCACAAAAATATCATCTCCCGATTTAATCTCAGACTGCGCAATGGGTACCTTTTTGTAAGTCAATTTGCCGTGTTTGTCAAACTTGCGTTCCAACTTAAAGTATTCTCTTTTCACCTTAAATGGCTGTTCATTTTTCTTTACCGCTTTTACATCATCTTTTCCATCTAAGAAATAAGTAAGCTTCGCATTCACATAACTCGTCCCTTTTCCCTTTTGCACCAAACGAATCGTATTATCTCCATGATTCAGCAAATTCAGGCTCTTGTCCATTTTTTCGTCTTTCGCAGCCATAAACGAAACGCCTTTAATTTGATAATTTTTGCCTTTGCTGCCTCGCACAAAAACGAGATTATCCAGCTTCGTACCATTTACATAAAGCTCAACAGCCATATCAGGGTTAAAATCTTTCTTAATCAATTCATTCATCCCGTAAATAGTCATGGCCGTTTGGCGGGTATTGTGCCACGATTTGCCTTTACGCTTCATCAATAACCACTGCGCCGCTCCTGGCAATAACTCATGATCAGGATTAATCATCGCCAAAGCACGGACAGCATTTGCCGTAGTTTCCACTTGATCTTTCTGCCAACTGTAGTAGAACTTTTCTCCACCCCAAAAATACATTCCGCCTTCTTTCTGCACATGTTGCTCTAGCCACGCAGTCATCTCTTTCATCACCTGCTCATCTTTCACCAAATGGGCCGCTTGCAACCATAAAGCAGCTTCATAGCTATTTTTCACCTTGTCGGCTTTGTAGCTTTTTTTGTCCCACAATTTGGTTAACTCACATTGCATGGCTACCATCATTTGGTAAGCATAAAGGGTGCTTGATTTTTCTCCTACATTATCTGAGGTTAACCGCTTTGAAAGTTGATTTGATAACGCATGTACAGCACGCGAATACATGCTTTGATCTACGGTATATCCCGCTTTTTTAGCTAAGTGTAGGCCATTCGAAACATAAGCCGTATAATAAGGGCTAGAGCTATCATTGCGCCACCATCCCCAACCGCCATCATTTTGTTGGAGTTGACCTAAACGTTCCAAGCCTTTGTTGACCATTTTTAAAAGTTCCTCCTCACTAATATTGCTTTGGTAGTTTCCCCCCAACTCTTTCAAGGTATTAGCGACCAATACATTGGGCAAAAAGCGGCTCATAGTCTGTTCTACACACCCGTAAGGATAGCCAATCAAATCATCCATAGCGCTTAATAGTGCAGAAGTGATTGAAGGAGCAGCACTCAATTCCAAATTCACTGTATTCAAATCGGTACCTTTAGGAATGGTGATTGTCAGGGTATTCTTGGCATCATTTTGTAGATAAGAGGCCGATGCAGTAATCATCTCTAAGCCAAATGGTTTTACAGGCACTTTTACTTCTTTGGCATCTGATTCTTCATCCGTTAACGCTTTTACGGTAAGTTTTGCATTTACCGCCCATGTGGCATCTACCTTCCAATCAATTCGCTCCTCTCCATTGGCTCCTACTTGAATCGTTTGGGTGGAACCAGCTACTTCTACGCCATCAGCGAGTAAGGATACTTTTACCGATTTTCCTTCACTCAAGTAATTATGAATGTTGGTCGCAATCAATAACTCATCACCAACGGTCATAAAACGAGGCGTTTCCATCCGTACCAATAAGTTTTTCCGAACAATGGTTTTGGCTATGGTTTGTCCTACTTTGGTATCTTGTGTAACTACACGCACAGTGGTTCGCCAAGTGGTCAGGTTATCGGGTAATTTGATGCGCACTTTAGCAAGTCCTAAACTATTCGTAGTGACCACAGGATTCCAATAAATGGCATCTTGAAAATCTCGCCGAATGGTCGCTTCTTTGTAATCTGTTGCTGGTTTATCAGCAGTAGAACGCTCTTCAACATCTGCTTTATGTTTAGCCATAGCCCTTCCTTCTTTTCTCATCGCACTTGTTGCCACTACTTCTCGCACATGCTGGGTAGTTATCCCCTCAGCAGCAGCATCAAGACTAAACACCGCTTCTTCTGCCTCTTCTTCCACCTCATCAACAAGCGCAATTCCATTAGTCATCACATCATCCGATCCTCCATTCCCTGTATTTGCATGCTTACTAGCTTCTTGCCAGTCTTTTAGCTGCTTACTCGTGAGGTTTGGATAAAAATCATGATCTTTCAAATCACGATCGATTTCTACATGTACTATTGTTGCTCTGTTTTTATACGTTAGCACATGCTTTAGAACCGCTTTACCTTTTGGACCAATAAACATTAAATCCACATAATCATTCTCAAAGCCACGCATCGAATAATAACCATACTCGTTGGTTTTAAAGGTTTTTCCTTTTGCTTTAATTTGAATATTCTTCAAGGGATTCCCTGTTTCCTTATCAAATACAAAACCTCTAATCGTTCCTTCTTTCGTATATTCTCCATAAGCCAAGTGATACCAACTCTTCTGAGTCCAAATACTTCTTCGATCAATTTGCTCATCATATCGCTTCAAACGTGCAAGCAATTCTTTCATCTTTAGCTTACGACTATATTTATAAGTTCCAAAATTGTTATGATACGTAGAACTGTAGCTGGTATACTCTTGATTTTTGTAGAATACTTTGCGGATGTCTGGCGTTTTGTCAGGATACAACGAGTAAATACTTTCATCAGCAGTACTCAATACGACTTGGGCATTGGGTACTGGTTGGCCATCCTGATCGGTGACTTTAATGGTTGCCTCTGCCCAAGTGCGTGGTTTGTAATCCTTTTTATCGAAGGTAATGCTCACATTCATATACTTGTGAGCAGGAATAAATGTAATTTTCTCTACACGCTGATACAATTTCCCTTGATATACGTAGTTCACCGCAATGTCAATCTTACCCGAAGCATCTGCATCAAATGTCAACTCCAGCGTTTTCATGCCTCCTTGATCTGCACCCTTTTCGGGAAGTTGTTTTCCTTTCATATAATGCAATTGGCTATACGCTAAATTCTGACTGCTCGCAGTGACTAAGGCATCTACATTGTGCTTGGTGATGATCACCGCTTTCACCTTTTCGCCAGACTGATAGACCTTCTTATCCGTCATAATTTGGATACTTGCTGAATTATTGTGCCACCAATTATACGACCAATCACCTTCTTGAATCACATAGAGGTAAGAGGTAGTCGTTACTTTCCGATCTCGTTTATCTTTCCCTTCAAATTCAATATGGTAATAACCCGCTTGCTTAGGTTGGAAAGTTAATTCAGCTTCTCCAGTTTCCTGTTGAGTGTTTACGGTATAAGTGCCTACTTTATCTTTCGTCCACTTATGGTTTTCCCAAAATTGACGATATACGGTTGCCGTTAAATTGGTACCTATAGGTTGACCAGAAAGATCGGCTGTAGAGACTAATACGCTCGCTTCTTCATCCAAATCGTAATAATACTTCTCACTATATGCGGTAATAGAATACTCGGTATACGCCACCATTGTTGTGGAAGAGCCTGTAATGGTTCGCCTACTCGCATCTCGAACGTCTGCCATTACCGTATAGCGATAGTTGCGACGGTTATCCTTATTCGATTCTTCCGTAGGAATTTCCACACTAAATGTACCATCTTCATTCAATTGCCCCGTACCATACTTCACCACTTCTCGATTAGTCGTGTAATGTCCATAATACTCTTCATACCACCACGAATAAGCCCAACTTCTCCAATACGGCACATAATATTGTTCACGTATTACTCGATACGTTACAGTGGCATTTTTTACTGGAGACCCAAAGAAATAATTTGCCGTAACTTCTGCCTTAATTTGATCGCCTAAAACGTATTGATTTTTATCGAGCGATACGGTGACTTCGTATTCTGGTTTCTTGTACTCTTCTACCAAAAAGGTGTATTGGTTTTGCCAATCGTAGCTTCCTTTGCCCATGACTCGCGTCCGAATGGTATAGGAGCCGAGTTTCATCTCTTTGGTAAGCTTCAAACTATCTGAAAAGGTGCCCATACCATCTAAGGCCACATTTTTAACCACAATTTGTGTCCCTTGAGGGCCAGTAATCTGATAAGTAATGGAATCTGCTGGAATCTTATATCGAAACTTGTCTTTGATTCTTAAGATTCCTTTAATTTTTACGGTTTGTTCGGGTCGATAAGCGGAGCGATCTGTAAACAGGTAGGAGGTTAAGCCATTTTGTCCTGAATAACGGTAATAGTTATAAAAGTAAGCCTTAGATACGGCAATTTTATTTCCTTTTATGCCAAGCACTGTAGGATAAATGTAATTTCCCTTTCCTTTCCATTTGAATGCGGCCAAACCATTATCATAATTTGTAGCTTCTAACACCGTTTTAGCTAGCAAGGCTTTTGCTTTAAAATCCTTTACAGCAATACCTGTTTGCGTATTTGCCATGTAACAAACCATTTCATCTATACTAGATTTGGTTATTAGACTGTAGTTCGAAACGAATATGGGAATTTGGGCAACTTCTCCTTGCTCATAGGCATCTAAAATGTATAAACCCGACTTGAGTTTACCAAGATCTACTACATTAGAATAGGTGTTATGGGTAAATTCATACTCCCAACTTTTCACCTCTTCAAAAGTATTTATGACAGAATCGGGGAAGAGATTGTAATAGCCTTGAAACGCTGGATGTGAGATGATGCTTTCCACATCTTTAACTTTAAATAAGCGCATGGTGAGTTTACGCTGCTTATTTTTACCTTCTTGATAATAATAATAATTTGAGCAATTGATCTTTACCACTTCATCTTCTGAAAATACCCGTTGGGCAGATAGATAAAAGCGATTTGCAGAGGCAGCATTTACCATGCCTAGCAATATGACGAGTATTAAAAGGGTTTTCTGTTTCATAAGTTCAGTTTAAAATATGTCCGAAAGGGGTCGTGCCTGTAAATTATAGAATTTGTCTGAAAGATGCAGTTTTCAAAGTATTTCCATATATTGGTAAAATTTTTTTTGAATCTTTTTCGAACTCATTAAGATTGAGTGTGCAAGTGATTGAAACTGTTCATTTGTCATCAGTTGTAAGTGCTTGTCTTTCAGCTGGTCGAGCCAATCATCTTTCAATTAAGTTCTTTTCAAATAATGTAATAAAAATCTACATTTGTAAAAAAAGATGGCTCTGAAAATCCATGAATTCTGAGTGAATTGAACGGAAAAATTAAAATCACTTCAACAATTGGCAAATCATTTGCTCAACAAAAAGTGCTTAAAGTTCGTAAAAAGCCTCAATAAGTGTTCTACCAAACAAACTGTTTTTTTATGTTCAAAAAATTCAAGCTATTGCCAATACTAGCTGCGGTGTTACTATTGGCAGGATGTAATGACGATGATGAAATTGCGTCATTAGACAACCAATTACAAACCTTACTTGCCACTGCTGGAGGAACTCAGGGACAAGACTATTTCAAACTCCCTTCGAGTACTGATTTCAGTAGTATCCCTCAAGACCCTAGAAATCCCATCACTACTGCAAAAGTAGAATTAGGGGAAGCCTTATTTCACGAAACGGCCTTAGCCATTGTCCCTAAAATTGCTTCTGGTAAAGACACCTATTCTTGTGCGAGTTGCCATCATGCAGCGGCAGGATTTCAAGCGGGTGTTCAACAAGGCATTGGCGAAGGAGGATCAGGTTTTGGCTCAAATGGTTCTGGTCGCCTTCCAAATAGCGGCTATGATCTAACTGATTTAGATGTTCAACCAATTCGTACGCCAACCGCGATGAATGGAGCCTTTCAACACCTGATGCTTTGGAATGGGCAATTTGGAGGGACAGGAGACAATATTGGCACAGAAGCCAACTGGACAGCAGGTACTCCTAAAGAAACAAACCACTTAGGCTTTGAAGGTTTAGAAACACAAGCCATTGCTGGCATGAAAGTTCACCGCCTGGATATAGACACAAACAGACTTTTCCCCTATGGCTACAAAGCACTTTTTGATGCTGCATTCCCCGATGTTGCAGAGGCAGATCGCTATAATAGAGAAACTGCAGGTTTGGCAATGGCTGCTTACGAACGTACCATTATGTCTAATCAGGCACCTTTCCAAGAATGGCTTAATGGAGATATGACCGCTATGACTGATGCTGAAAAAGAAGGAGCCATCTTGTTTTTTGGCAAAGCCAATTGTGTGTCTTGTCACACTGGTCCAGCATTAAACAGCATGAAATTCTATGCAATTGGTATGAATGACTTGGATGGTCCTGGTGTTTATGGTGTAGGCGATACTGAAGTGGCTGATGCAGGAAAAGGTCGTGGTAGCTTTACAGGCAAAGAAGAAGACATGTTTAAGTTTAAAGTACCTCAGCTATACAACTTGCCGAACTCACCATTTTACGGTCATGGCGGTAACTTTACAAGCATCAAGGATGTACTTGACTATAAAAATGCTGCGGTTCCTCAAAACTCAACAGTACCTACTAGTCAGTTAGCTACGGAGTTTACTCCATTGAACTTGACTGATGCAGAAATTGCCTCATTAACACTTTTCTTAGAAAAAAGCTTGGTAGATGCTAATTTAAGTCGTTACGAGCCGACCGCACTTCCTTCAGGATATTGTTTCCCCAATGCAGATCAACAATCTAAAACCGATTTAGGTTGTAATTAACTGTTCTTAATTATGGGCAGTAGAGGCATAAGGTTTTACGCCTCTACTACTGCCCATAAAATTTAGCTAATACCAGAAGACATTATATTAACCTATATACCGCTTCTAGTTTTAACTCCACGCTTTATTGACCTACATATATTTTCTTCGCACTTAAACCTTTATTGTTCTTCACTTGAATAATGTATATGCCCTTTCTGGGTAAGGTAAATGTGTGTTGAATGTAGCTATTTCGAAACTGCATCAGTGTTTTCCCAGAGCTATCCAGCACGCGCACTTCAGAAATCGCACTTGGGCCATCGGCAAACTGCAAGTGTACCTGTTGACCAGCAGCAAAGATACTTACTCCTCTATCCGCCAATTCATCTTCCAAACTAGTTACGCCTTCTACACGGAAATGTACCACGAAACGATTGGCGACTTCCTCTCCCTTGGTCAAGGTAATAAATGGCCCCGCTGAGTTTTGTAAATCTGTAAGCAAACCCGTCACTCGATCTTCTAAATAGATTTCTGTATTTACAGGGAAGTTCGTTAACTCACCCACTTTAATTTGATGCGTTCCTGTACGTGCCGCTAATATGTTTAAGGGAATGCTCACCAAGTCATTTCCCAAAGGAGCACGACAATCCATCATCAAGTGATGATCACCATCTGCTTGATAGCTCATGATTAAGGGATAATCACTCGAACTATTGAAGAACTTGCGAGCATCATATACATCCCAAGTATCTACCGCTCCATCAATAAAATAAAGCACTAGTTCATCCGTTCGATTATCTTCATCGGCTAGCTGAAGCCTCAATAAGCCTTCTTTTTCGGGACTATCTCGCTGTGTTCTTAAAAAGCTAACACCACTATTTGAAGTTAAACGATGTGTATTTTTCAGGTTAAGGGTATGATTTCCTGTAGCCATTACAAAGAATCCTTGCATGGCTGCAATGTCTTTAGCACCTCCATTCACCCCCACATCACTGGCTGCATTATACCCTCTATTCACTCCTGTATATTCAGCCGTGGCATCAAATAGGTACACCGTGGCATCCACATCTGTTGTATTGTCTGCATCGTCATAAATTGCATTCCAATCTAATGGAGATGGATATGGATTACCAATTAAATTCCAACCCGAGTTGGTTTGTCCACCATTTGTTATGCTGACAGCTACATTTCCTGTATTTAATGTACCATTTCCAATATCCACCACACCATCTGAGCTTACGCGAATAGCAAAACCCTGCCCTGCATTCATGCTCATCGAAGTAGCACTCGGTGTTTCCCAACCATATTCGGCCTGATCTTTCAATTCTCCAGTAAATGTTCCACTACTCACGGTACCCGATTGCACTAAGGATTCATCGTAATAATACACATTGGGGAAAGGTGTGATTAAATTGTATTCTCCACCATTTGAGGGGCTAAATGTCACGCCAATTCCCTCAAAAGATAAACCGACATCGCCTGAGAACTCGTTCACGGTTGCCCCAGTAACGGGAGCAGCGAAATAGCGATAACCATTTGTTGTGCCTGCATCAATGTAGCGTTCCATCGTGACATTACCTGTTACGGAACCACTCGTATTGACCACAATCGCAGTTTCAGCAGCACTCGATTTCAGCGTGAGGTTGCCACCAGAAGCCAAATTACCATTAGTTAACGTTAACGCACCACTTATCGAGGAAGCCGCATCAAGCGCTGCTCCTGCGGCATTGTTTATGGTTAAGTTATAAAAACTGCCCGAAATAGTTTGCAGAGCGACACCCTCTAAGGTCACTGTTGAACCCGTTTCGGCAGTAAGGTTACTTCCACCAAATAAATCACCCGAAAGGCTCACCGTGCCAGCAGCATTGATGGTTAAGATCGCCTCTAAGCACAATACCTCACACGTAATATCGCCATACGTGTCTGTATCGTAAGCAGACGCTATTTTCGCATTTACCGAAGCTGTAGGTGCTCCATTACTCCAAGTGCCACCACTAAAAGTCGTGCCTACGATAATGAAATCATCTGAGCTATTTGCAGTACCTCCTGGAGTTGTTACTGAAACCGTACCTGAAGTGGCTCCTGTTGGAATAGTTACTGTAATAGAAGTCGCACTTGTTACGGTAAAAATTGGGGCATCTGTACCATTAAAGCTCACACTACTCACTCCACTAAAATCGGTACCTGTAATGGTCAAGTCCTCTCCTGCTTCTCCACATGGACTAGAGAACCCTGTAATGGTTGGCGTAACCAATAAACTACTCACTTGTCCTCTAAACGCTCCACGCCCATGCGTGCCAACCATCACCATGCCATCAACATTTCTGATGGCGAGAGATTGCACAATCGTATTGCCAATTTCGCTTGTTCCTAACTGCGTCCATGCTGTTGAACTCCCGTTCAATGTTGATGTTCCATACAAGCCTGTACTTGTTCCCACGAGATAGCATGTGGTGCTATTGTAGGTATGAATAGCAGCAGAACGAATGGATGGACCAGGATCAGAACCATTTCCGATTAAATCGCCTTCTATTTCAGACCACGTTGTGCCTCCATCACTGGTATAGAACACCCCAACGACATTGTAATTACTAATCACCACAATCACTTCATCCGCATCTTCGGGATTTACAGCAATGTCATGAATCCAGCCTCCTGCAGGCCAGTTTGTGGTAGCTGGTGTAATGTCTGTTGGCACGGTACTTACGGCAGCTGTATGCGCATTTGTGATTTTATAAACTTTGGGCGATGCCGTTGCAGCTGAGCCTTGGAATTGTGAAGCACCAAAATACAACACATCAGCAGGGGATGTTGATACCTCGATCGCAGAGATACTTGAGGCGTTGGAAATTGCAGCAGATACAGTCGTCTCTACCGCGGTCATTTCTTCCCAACCATCGCCAGTACCATAAATCGTTTGATCTCCAACACTAGTACTGGCAATGGAAGTATGCCTCCACAATTCTGCATTAAATGTACCGCTAGAAAGATTGGCAGTATGTGAAGGGAAATAAACGTATTCCTCATTATTCGGATCAACAACATAGGCTTGAATGAACTGATAACGACCTGTATTACTTCGAGGACGAAATAAGGTATAGTCGCCATCTGTAAACGATTCATCCGAGCTTAAATAATTACTAGCTCCTTTATATTCTAATCGTATGGCCTGTCCTGATTGTGCCGAAACAAACCCCCGAGTGCTTCCGAAAAAGCTGAAAGCACCATCTCCTGAACTCGCATCTGTATAGCTTGTAGGTGCGAGTGTTGCATCTACTACAAATGGAGTTCCAGTATCTTGATTTCCTCCCATGTAACGATTATCCGCACTATCTGCTGGAATATTGATGTGATAGTATTGCAGTGCATTATAATGCAAGTTTTTCGTTTCCCAAGTAACAGGGTCTTGCGAGCCTGTAGCCGTAATATCAGTTGTTTTGGAAATCCCCCCATCATGTCCCGACCAAGCTGTTGACGTATTGGTAGGATGAAAGAAAAAACCTTGTTGATCTGCATGATGTGCTGGGTATTGAGAGATATCATTCGCACCGCTATAGCCTCCGATCCAAGTATCATTTTGAGCTGGCGCTGCGCTTAATGAAGATACATCAGCAAAGCGGAACAAGTTTGTTGCTCCAAACACCACAAAATCTGGATCATCTTGTTTTACCGCCAAAATCATGTTATAGCTTCCTTGCGTTAACGTACCCACACTTCCTGCGTAATCAGGTATGTAACTGGTTAATTCTGTAGAAGATACTGAGCCACCACCGTTTAAGTCATAAACAAACATTTCATAACCTGTAGTAGAACTTGTTGAGGTAAACGAGTACAAGACATCATTATCGGATGGTGCTAAAGCCAATACGGTTCGAAAATGTGAAGTAGGAAAGCCTGAAGGGGTAATGTCTGTCCAATTGGTTCCATCATTAGTAGAACGGTAAATTCCTTGAACAGCTGGAGAACTTACCCCACAAATGTCTGAAGCATTGCTCAGTGAAATAATTACATCGCCATCATCGGTAATCACTACATCAGAGTACCTTGGGCAAGAGGAAATGACACCTCCCATGGGGTCAGTTTTAGTAAATGTAGCTCCATCATCATCCGATTTGAATATGCCAAAAGCTGCACTAGCAACATAGATATCGCCATTTGTGGGGTTTATGGCAATTTTATTTACTGCATTAAACAAATTACCAATGCCCGTAGCTATGGTATCCGCTGTAGTTGTATTTCGGGTAAAGAGCACATTCCCACTATTTCTATAGGTATTGAATGCCCATGTATCGCCATTATCGGTTGACGTAAATAGACCTGAACCATAAAAAATAGCTGTAGAACCTCTGTCACTAGCACTATTTCCTTCAATTTCACCACCTGCATAATACCAAGTTTGACTCCCCCCTGTAGTATCTTGTACTATTGTTGTAACACTTTGGCTATAACTCGGATCACTCGTCAAGGTCCAACTTTCACCAGCATCCGTACTTTTGAACACCCCGCCAGATACCCCACCAGCTAACATAATCGTAGGATTATTTTGATCATACGCCAAAGCGCGTGTTCGTCCTCCAATATCCTTAATTCCAACTTCTGACCAAACGTAACTAATCGAGCTTGTTGTACGCTGACCAGCTTTTCGGTCATTAAATGCCTTATCAAACGCTAATTCTTTCGTTCGAATGTTTTCAGGAATTTTATTGGTTACAGGATCTCTAAGCATATTAAAGAAGTATTCTCCTCTGCGCTTTTTTCGCTCAATTTTCGAGAACTTCTCAATGCCAACTTCATCTTGAGGAATCGTTACCCATATAAACCAGGCAAGTAAGCTAAATAGCAATGTCCATGTGAATTGCTTATTTAAGCCAGTTTTGTAGTTGGCAATTAACAGATTAAAGAATTTAATCTTCATGTTTTAGCAAATTAATATTGAATGATGATTTTGTTAAAAACAGGCTCTTAGTACTCCTTTGTCACTTTAAAAGTAGTATTAGAGTTAGGTACAATAAAAGTGACCCTATTTAGGGTTTCCTTTGTGTCAATTAGTACCAAACTTACAACTCTATTTACAATTTAATGATTGAGTCTATACACCTAAAAAACATTGAGAGTGCTAGTCATATTGTGATTTATTACTTACCTAGTGTTGCGTTTGATTTATTCTTATGATGCTTTCCAGCATATTAACTTGTGGGTAACTTCTAAAAAAGTTCAAATTTTCACACCAATACAAGAGAGGTCACTAAATTAATGACTGTTGATGACAAGTAAAATGTAATTGAATAAATAAGGAGAGATACCTTCCGTTTTTCTTTTTTAAGTATATCCATTAACCAAGTTATTCTCAATCCGAAAAGACGATTGTAGCCAAATGCGTCATAAACACTAATATATGCTTAATTATAAATCTCATTTAAACTTCGGGCAAGCGCCATAAAAAAGCATAAGACACGAATGCCTTATGCTCATTTATCGGTGGAGTTTTGGTAATTTATTGAATTGCTGCATTTATTGCAATCATCGTTGTAGTTACTGTAATAGCTGTTTCTATATTTTGAACCGCTTGTCGGATACCTTTGCCAATTTCTTCTTTCTCAATCAATTGAATAATTCGCTCCTGAACATGACTGTCTTTTGCTGCCTCTCCAAATACTTCCTTTGTGAGTTTACAAACTTTCAGTAAGCTCAATAATAAGATGTCTATTTCTTCGGCAGGTTGCTGCTGCAATACAACCGCTTTGAGTCGCTTCCGAACGGCATTTTCTGCATCTGGATTTTGAGTGGGATATTTATGATTCGTAAATACCCAAAGGAACTTTTCTTCTCGCTTTTCCAATACGCCTCGCTCAACCAAATCTTGAATGATGGTTTTACGAATTTTTGCGGCCTTGTTGCCAAATCGCATGATCCAATGATCCACTTTTTTCGCTTGATTTACCGCTTTTATGCTTTCTAATGCTTGATTGAGTAATTCATTTCTCATTGGAGTGCTATTCACCAACTTCACGCGGTCATCAGCAATCTCAATCCTATTGTTTTTAGATAACTCTAATAATATCGCCCCTCCTAAACTATAAGATAGGCGAATATTTTCCGTAATAAACTTTCCACTATGATCATCTAAGGCAATTAATAATAAAGCTTCAGGAAGATTTAATTTCATGATTAAAGTAGTTGGTGAATACAGGAAGGAGTTTTTCTCCTTGTTCGCTTTACTAAATTCCGTATTTGTTTGAAATGTTCCAATAAGTTAACCTGTTCAGTTCTAAAAATAAAAGATTGATAAACAAGTTAATTAACTGCTTATCAATCTTTTAAATGACATTAAATGACACTTTTCCTTATCTTGTTGATTGCAAGGAAAAGTTTATCCTAATTTTTTTCGGCACTGCATCCTGAAATTACCTAAATTTTCTTGCGCGCCATTTACTGTGACTTACTCCTGTAGGCTGCCCATTAGACTGATTAGCGCTTTGTTTACTTCCCAATAGATGATGGACTAGCGCCACTGCAATTTCCTCTTCTTGCCCATCATTATTGTCTGCTAACACCTCAGGGGTAAAGTATTTCTCTACGAATTTTGTATCGAATTGCCCACTGACAAAGGCTTCGTGTCGCAACACATACTTGCAGAATGGTAAAGTAGTTTGAATTCCTGTAATTTGATATTCGTCAATGGCTCGAATCATTCGGTCGATGGCTTCTTGACGGTTTTTACCATAAGTCACGAGCTTGGCAATCATGGGGTCATAATAAATCGGAATATCCATGCCTTGCTCAAAGCCATCATCTACGCGAACGCCAGCTCCTTGAGGACGTACATAAGTTTTCAGCTTACCGATATCTGGTAAGAAATTATTTTTAGGATCTTCCGCATATACGCGCACCTCTATCGAATGCCCGTTAATGGATAAATCTTCTTGTTTAATGGTTAGCGGATGACCTTCAGCCACGCGAATCTGCTCTTTCACCAAATCTACACCCGTAATCTGCTCCGTAACTGGATGTTCCACTTGCAAACGGGTATTCATTTCCAAGAAATAATAATTTAGCTCTTGATCAACGATGAATTCAACTGTTCCTGCTCCAAAATAATTACACGCTTTAGCCACATCAACAGCACATTGTCCCATTTCCTGTCGAATTTCAGGAGTTAATACCGCAGAAGGTGCTTCTTCGATCACCTTTTGATGCCTTCTTTGAACAGAACATTCCCGTTCAAATAAATGAATGATATTTCCATGCTCATCGCCCAATACCTGAATTTCGATGTGTTTTGGCGAAGTGATAAACTTTTCGATAAATACTGCACCATCGCCAAATGCAGATACTGCCTCACTGACGGCTCGATCCATTTGTTCCTCAAAATCTGCCTCGTTTTCTACAATTCGCATTCCTTTCCCTCCACCACCAGCACTTGCTTTAATCAGAATGGGATAACCAATTTCAGCGGCGATTTTTTTAGCCGCAGGAATATCGGTAATCGCCTCTTCGGTACCGGGAACTAGTGGAATATTATATTTAGAAACAGCAGCCTTAGCAGCCAATTTACTTCCCATTATTTCTATCGCCTCAGGAGATGGGCCAATGAACTTTATTCCTGCATCAGCCACCATTTGGGCAAAAGCAGCATTTTCAGATAAAAAGCCATAACCAGGATGAATGGCATCAACATTCAGCGTTTTGCACACTTCAATGATCTTTTCCCCTCTCAAATAAGATTCTGAAGATGCGGGAGGACCGATTAACACGGCTTCATCGGCTTCTCGTACATGGAGTGAGTTCCGATCTGCTTCACTAAAAACAGCAACCGTTTTAATACCCATTTCCTTGGCTGACCGAATTACTCGCAAAGCAATCTCTCCTCGATTGGCGATCAATATTTTCTGAATGTTCATTGAATCTAAATTAAATTTAGGTTAAGGAATAGACAAAGTTGCACATTGAGGATTGAAAAGAAAAGTTTTAGCCGATGAGCTTGTATAAAATTAATGCGACCAGCTACAATAGAAGCCCCCTACGTATCAAAAAATAGCATTGCCTTTTAGAGGCTGTCTTAAAATATATTCTTAATTTTTTTAGGTGAATTTTATAACTAATCTCAAAACAATCTCTAAGAGGTTGCCTTATTTAAAATTAGGAACCAAACACTCAAAAACAATCAAATGGATATTAATTCAACATCATCCAATTACTCCGCATTTAGTCGTACCATCACTGGACGATGATCCGATAATATGGTAGGATAGCTTGAATTACAAACATTGACTTTCAGCACTTGCGTATCTACCACACGATCAAAGAGTTCATTTGTAATCAAAATATGATCTAAGTGGCTCGGCCAAGAAGGATAGCTCCAATTGGATGAATTTCCTCTGGCGATATCTTCATCAACAAACTTATAATTGAAAGAGTCATTACTGAAATTGGCAAATACATCATCAGACTCAAAGATTTCATCATTGTAATCTCCTAAAAGCACCACATTATCGTTTGGAAGGTTGGTGTCAATATAAGATTTTAACAAAACACTGGCCGCAGCTCTCCGATCACGCCCATCACTACAACACTTCAAGTGGATATTAATCAATGTTACTTCTAAACCCGATTTGTGCGTAACTGTCATCAAAACGGGCTGTCGTGGAAAAGCATCCCGATCATCATCATAAATGGTAGAAGTCTCACTCACTTGAACAATTTCAGAGGTTTTATATAAAAAACCTAAATCCTGACCCAAATGTACATTATGAAATGCGGCTTCGTAGCCTTGTAATCGGGAAGCTAAGGCCAAAAAATCAGATTGAGAACGCAATTCCTGTATTGCAATCACATCAGGATACATGTTACGCACTACTTCGGCAGCTAAATCGATGCTGTTAGCTCCTTCCATCGGGAAGTTTTCGATATTCCAAGTAACAATATCTAAGGTATTGGTATCTAATACATTAAAGCAACTTTGATATTGCGCATCAATGATGTGTCCAGGATCATTTCCAGTGCTGCCTCCTGACCCACCACCTCCAGGGGTTTGAGGTGGAATATCAGCAATATCTTCTTGACATGCGCCAAGAACAACAGTCAATATCAAAAATGAAAATAAATTTCTGAGTGTAGCAATGTTCCTTTTCATTTGCGTCATTTTCTTAACGGTAAACACCTTGTTAATTTGGTTTATCCTACCCTGCTTCAACCAAAGGTAAAGTGTTGTAGCAGGGGGTATTCAATCAATAGCTTATTCAAACCTCATAAATAAACTGGTACAAGCAGCTACCTGAACGAGTTTGTAGTTAATGATTTAGCTACTTGCCTAGATTTCAGTTAGCCCCATAGATAAAGCAAATTTTCGCCTATTTTGTTCCGCCAATGAATAAATAAACTGGAAAATGATCACTATAACCGCCTTTATAAGCGCCTCCAGCATAAGTTCTAAATGGATAACCAGCCCATTGTCCATCCTTTACATGCATCCATTCTGGAGAAAATACCTTAAAAGAACCAGTTACATAAAATACATCTTTTGTATTTTGCTTCAGTAACGATTGTGAAATGATAAGTTGATCAAACAAATTGAATACCCCTCTATATTTTAATGAGCCATAGCCTTGCTTGAAAAACTTCATGCCTGTATTGTATAAATCACCCTTTTCCATTTTCTTCAGCTTATTGCTCGCTCGCAATTCATTTTTAATACTTTTATTGGTAGGGTCATCATTAAAATCGCCCATTAATATGATTTTGGCATCTGCATTCACTCCTTGAATAGAGTCTACCACTGACCGCGCCAATTGCCCAGCCATAATCCGTTTATCCTCTTTTCCCCCTCTTCTTGAAGGCCAGTGATTTACCAAAATGTGTAGGGTATCTCTTTTTTGGAATAAACCTTTTACATACAAAATATCCCGTGTCAAAAAATCTTCGTCCTCAGGATCTTCAAATTTTACCGTTTGTGTAGCGAAAGGTACAAAAACACGCGGGTTGTACAACAACGCACAATCAATTCCTCTGCGATCAGGCGCATCAAAATGTACCACTTGGTACGCTTTATTTTTCAATTCAGGGCGCATGGCTAAGTCTTGCACTACTTTCCGATTTTCTACCTCGCAAAGTCCCAAAATATCAGGCCCGCCTCCAATCGAAGAAATTACCTTAGCCAAGTTGTGCAATTTTTTCTCGTAGCGTTCAGCTGTCCATTTATTTCTACCATCGGGTAAAAAGTCCTCATCTCGCTTTTCGGGGTCATCTTCTGTATCAAATAAATTTTCTACGTTGTAAAATCCAACAATCCCTAAAACTTCATGCTTTTGTTGTGCTTGAGTCCCCCCAATCAACACAATCATGAGTAATGCTAGTAATACGTTCTTTTTCATTGTCCTTATGCTAAAAATTTGATTCGCTTGAGCGAGTTATTGCTAAAAAGTGAAACCTTATCCTTCTCTTTTACCTAGACTAGTGCTAGGCCGTTCATTCTGAAAATTTCAGCCTGCAAATATAACTAGAACTATTTCGATTTTCCCAAGTTGATTAATCCTTAAACTACAATTTTGTATTTAAAAAGTCCTATAAATGCAAAAAGTAGCATTAAGTACACTTAAGCTTAAACTAAATTTTATATACAGCTTGCCTGTTTTCCTTTTTTAACCTTCAACTTGTTCGATCGTAAAGCGAGGCTGCGAAAAAAGCTGCAATAATGAATCCAAGAAATGTTAAAAAAAAGTGAAAAGAAACTGATTGAGTGGCACTTAGAAAGCAGTAACTTTTTAAGAATCAGATTTGTTTAGGCAAATTCGCCCATTTATCATTCGATTTTTTTACTTTTGCACGGCTTTTTTCAAAAGCTGTTGAAATAATCATAAACCTTCCTGTGTATGTACAAAAAATTACTAATCTTTTTACTTGCCATGGTGCCATATTTGGCCGTTGCTCAATCAGGCAGAGTGAAAGGTAAAATCGTTGAAGATGGTACAGATGAAGCCATGATTGGCGTAACTGTACTTGTAAAAAATACCACTGTAGGTGGTGTAACTGATTTGGATGGCAACTTTGCTATTGCAAATATCCCTGTAGGAAACCAAACCTTAGAGATTTCTTACATTGGCTATGAAACTATTTCGTTAGAAGTAACCATTAAAGCTGATGAAATTACCGAATTGGGAATCATTAAGTTACAATCTACTTCAATTGGTCTGGATGAAATCGAGGTATTTGCTAATGTAGTAGAAGATCGTAAAACACCTGTTGCCGTATCAAAAATCGACAATACGGTGATTGTCGAGCAATTAGGAGGAATGCAACTTCCTGAAATTTTAAACTCTACGCCTGGTGTGTATGCCACTAAAGGTTCAGGAGCTTTCGCAGATGCTCGAATCAACGTACGTGGATTCAACCAAACGGAAACCCTTTTCTTAATTAATGGTGTGCCATTGAATGACATGGAATCGGGTAGCATGTTCTGGTCGAACTTTGCTGGTTTGAGCGAGATTACCCGAAACATGGAAGTACAACGTGGTTTAGGAGCTTCTAAATTAGGGGTAAACTCTGTAGGTGGTACCATTAACATCATTACACAACCTGCTGAAAAGCGCAAGGGTGGGCGCGCAGAAGTAATGTTTGGAAATGGTAGCTGGGACAATCGCTATCGTTTAACGCTAAACTCTGGAAAATCAGATAAAGGTTGGGCCTTTACCTTCCAAGGTTCTCGAACTACTGGAGATGGTTACTTTGAAGGTGCTTATGTAGATGCGTGGTCGTACTTCTTGACTGCTTCTAAGGAAATCAATAAGAACCATACTTTATTGTTCACCTTATTCGGTGCGCCTGTAAATCGTGGTCGTGTTTGGAGTAAAACAAAAGATTATTACGAGCGCTTTGGTAGTTTTCAACAAAATGCTGCTGTTGGTTATTTTAATGGCGAATTGTTGAATGCAAGTCAGAACCAATCGCACAAGCCTCAAGCGACTTTAATGCACTTGTGGAATATCAACCCGAAAATGTTCGTAACGACTTCGGTATATACTTCAATTGCACGTGCTTATGGAACCAGTATTATTGACCAAACTCCTGGGGGTGATCCATTGCGTGATGAAGACTTATCAAATGATGGCTTACAACAATTTGAGGCCATGGCAGACGCAAACCGCGCCAATACTCAAACCATCAATAATCCTTATGGAGACCCTTTTGCTGATCCAATTGTTGGCGAACAAGCACTTTATGCGTTAGAAGCACGCTACAATAACCACAACTGGTATGGTGTTATTTCAAACTTGAATTATGAAATTGACCGAAATACTTCATTGGTAGTTGGAATTGATTTTAGAGATTATACTGCAAGACACTATGCTGAGGTGCATCACCTTTTAGGAGCTGACTTCTGGTATGACCGTCCATTTGATGAAGACCCTAACATCTTACGTCCTAACAATGTGGCTTACAGAGGCGATCGAATCAACTACGATTACGAAGGAAATGTGCGTTGGGGTTCCGTTTTCCTTCAAGCAGAAAAAACAATGGGTAAGCTAGATATATTTGCTTCACTCAACCTATCACGTACACAAATGTGGCGTAATGGTTTGTATTGGGGCGGACAATCTTCATTTGAAGGCAACTCATTTGGCGAATCAGACAAGCGCGTATTCAATAACTATAACCTCAAAGGTGGGTTAAACTACCGTTTCAATGGCCGTCATAATGTCTTTGCAAACGCTGGTGTGTTCACAAGAGCACCATTCTTGATAAATGCTTTCCAAAACGCCCGTTACAGCAACTCTTACTTACCTAACTTAAGAGATGAAGAAGCCTTAGCCTTTGAATTAGGCTATAGCTACCGAAGCAGCAAGTTCCGTTTGAATGCCAATGCGTATTACTTTAAGTGGAACAACAAAATTTTCCGTTTATTCCGTGAATTTGACGCTGGTTTAGATGAATTCATTTACCCATCTGTAGTAAATGGACAAGAAGCAATTCACCAAGGTATTGAAGTAGACTTCCAATTGGATGTGATTAATGGATTACAAATTCGTGGTGCTGCTTCATTAGGAGATTGGGAATGGGCAAGTAATGCAAATGTAATTGTAACCAACAACGAAAGCTTGGTTATTGAGGAATTTGAGTTAGATGCGAAAGGCACTCCTGTAGGTAATGCAGCACAAACTGCTGCCTTCATTGGCTTACACTACAAAGGCATTCGCAACTTTTACATTGGTAGTTTTAAGAAATATTTCACACCCAAAATAGTATGAAAAGCAAATCAAGATTTTGATGAAATCCAAATTATGGCAACTTTATTTAGTAATTCGCAA
>JBMYQA010000025.1:0-9042 GCA_049600855.1 Flammeovirgaceae bacterium
TGTAGCTGCAGCAAAATCTGCGGAAGTAAATTCGGTTGTAGCATTTCCACTTGCTTTATATAATATTGGAGAACACGCGTATTCAATCACTTGGACAAAATAGGTCGTGTTCATTGCTAAGTTTGAAACATCTACCGAATTCCCTGTTCCATTAAACACCACAAACGCACTCCCAATGCTAGCGCCATCTCCAAAGCTTGCCGATGCAGCGTACGTATTTCCATTTACGGGCAAATCACTTGCTGTAAAATCACTGCCCGATTTCATTAAAACTAATCGGCTTTCTCCATTTCCTGCCGTCCAAGAAAGCGTGGCTGTTGTCATCGTAACCGCACTAGGCGTTAATGCGGATGCTGCCGTACTCGGTTCGGTACAAGGCGCATCGTCATTGGCAATGGTTAAGGTATGGGCAGTAGTCGTTCCCAACGTAGCATTCCCGGTTACATTCGCTAATTCCAATACTACCGTTTCATCACTTTCTGCATCTTCATCTCCCTGTATCATTACTGTAACGGTTTGGCTCGTAGTAGTACTGTTAAATGTTAAACTGGTAGTCGATAAGGTGTAATCTGTCCCTGAAATTGCGGTACCACTTCCTGCTCCGACAGCTACTGTGATCTCTTCTGTTGGTGCAGGAGAAATATTCACCGTAGTTTCATAGCTTTTTGTGCCACTATTGCCCTCTTCAATGCTCCCTGTAGCTGCATTGAAGCTAATGGCAGGCTGTGTATCGTCATTCGTAATGGTAAGTGTATGTGAGGCATTACTTCCCAAATTGGCACTCCCACTTATATTTTCTAAATCCAAGATAACCGTTTCATCACCTTCAAATTCGGTATCTCCATTAATGGTAATGGAAACTGGCTGGCTAGTCGTACTGTTATTGAAGGTCAGTGTAGAAGTTGATAAGGTGTAATCTACATTTTCCGTTGCTGTTCCACCCACAACTTCCACATCCACCGTTACAGCAGACAGCGGTGCTGGAGAAATGCTCACCATAGTTTGATAGGTCTTTGTTCCACTATTGCCTTCTGTTTCATCTCCTGAGCTAGCCGTAAAGTTAATTTCAGGCTGTGCATCATCATTAGTAATGGTAATGGTATGGGTATCATCACCCAGCGTAGCATCTCCTGAAAGGTTTTGCAGCTTCAACACAATGGTTTCATTATTCTCGAAATCAGTATCGCCAAGAATATTCACAGAAACCGTTTTACTGAAATTGCTATTTGTCAGTGTTACACTGGTAGTAGATAGGGTAAAATCTACACCAGCCGTAGCTGTTGATGAGGCATCTACGGCAATATTCATGGTAACCGCTGAGCTGGGAGCCGAAGAAGCTTCTACCGTAATTTGGTAGGTTTGCGAACCACTATTGCCCTCGCTAATGGTACCAGTCATCGCCTCAAAGTCTACCGTCGGAATTGGCGCAAATCCCCAAGCACGAGCCACCAATTCAGGATGGCTGATGTAAGGATTAAAGTTTCCTTGCTCATCTTTGGTGCGGGCATTTCGTTGTTGCTCCCAAGCATCTACTGGATCGTCTAAATGCCATTGGTACAACTCATTGATATCTCCAATCTCATCAATGGATCCTGCTTGTGTCGGATACATGGTATAAAAATAGAAAATTGCTCTCGCCGTATTTCCTTTATGATCTTCTCTTACCTCAAAAGAAACATTCGTATTTCGCTCACTGTAGGCATCAATATTAGAGGATGGTATGGAGCTACTGGTGGTAATTCCTGTATTACTCGAATTCACAATATACCAATTATCTGTTTGGTTATCAGGGATTTCAGCAAAAGGCAAGCTCCCACGAGAAGAATTCACATTCATGTGTGTTGGAAATAAGTGGTGAATATCCGATCGCATCGGATTCGCTTGGTTAAACCAAGATTGCGGCACCGTATGTTCTGCATTAATTGGATTTAAAAAAGTGGTATTTTGCGATGGTTGGTGAAAACCAGTATATACACAATATACATCGCCATCAGCCGCTTTATCAATTCGGTCATACATCGCTATTCGAGCATTGTCATAGCCCAAATTACTGTGAAAGCCATCATACCAATTCGATTTCAACCAAGTACGTAATGCTGAACCATCTAACCCATTTGGCGGATAGCTTTGCGCAAATACAGCAACATTCAGACAGAATGCCACTACTAAGAGTACACTTTTTTTCATATAAGCCCTTTGTTGGATAAAAGAAAAGTTATTGAGGAGTTATTCCTCTAAGAGACTATTTGAACCTTTTCTTTCGAATAAACAAAAAATTCAAACCGTTTCTAAAAAAATTGCGAGCCTACAAAGGTACACAAATGCCAGACGGGATGCAGGTAAGTAAAATAAAATTAATGTTTACGTGATATAAATTCAGGTGAGGTTTTATCCCAAAACCCGGTGATAGTACTGTGAACTATTTTGAAAATACACGTTTATAAATTGGAATTCGATATAAGAATTGAAGGTATAGCGCTGGTAGCAATAGAATATCTAAAATTACGGATGGACTTTTAAATGTAATATCATCTACAATTATACTATTTTCCCCATCTTTTAAAATACGATGACGATGTTTCCAATACTTAAAAAGCTTGGGCAACACTTTCCCTTCATCTATAAAATAGATTTCATCGTCTTGCAAATCATGATCGGTAATCACACTTACCCATTGGCTTTTAAAAGCGATGAAATTGAGTTCTAAATGCACTTCATTGCCCGTTTCGCTGCCATCAAAACGCTTTAAATTCACTAATGGGAAAGGCGGGTTTAATTGTTTAAATAACTCGGCACTAAATCCTTTCCACACTTCATTTAAGGATTGTGCTACTTTAGTCTTAATAATTAGTCGCATGAATTCACTTCCTTTGAAAAGGTAAAATAATAGCTTTAATACTTACACAACTGCTTAAAACACATTTTGTCTTAACAAAATCGTGCTGATGTACCTAATTCGCTTTTTTATTAAAAAAATCCAGTGCGATCTCCATTATATACTATCTTTTTTCTCACAATCTCCCAATTTTGTTAAGAAGCCCAAACTGAGCTTGGGTGATATCGTTTACTTTTCATACATTGAATTTTGTATTCTTTTTGGATACAGCTTCGATTTCCTATAAGCACCAAAATCAATAATCAATTTATGAACACCTTTTTACGGAAAGTCAGCAACCGCTCGACTTTTGAAGAAGCGATACAACAGGCGATAGACATAGAGCTTACAACCATTCCCATTTATTTGTACACTTACTATTCACTTATTAGAGTTCCTGATCAAAATCGCATTATTACAGATGTGACTAATGCCTTAATTGATAAGGGATACCACATAGATGCTGCGCGGCAATATGCTCAAAAAAAATCCTTAGACATCACCGTTTATGTCAATGAAGCTAGCGCAACTATTATGAACATCGCTATTGAAGAGATGTTGCGTATGGCATTAGCGGCCAATTTAAAACGCGCTTTAGTGGGTATGCCTAACCTCAGTATTCCTTATCAAGCAGGTAAAAACCTTCCATTACCAGGTCATAACCCTCCCTTTAGCGTGCCCTTAACTAAATTTTCTGCCAAACAGCTGGAACGGTTCAAGCAAATGGAGCAACCCGTCACTCCTATAGATTGTGATACAGAAATATCTAAGCTAGATTGCCCGAGTGATTGGACTACAATTGACTGTTTTTATAAACATTTAGCCAATTACATTCAGCAACATATTATGCCTGAAGATTATGAACCTTTTAGCGGTTTACCTCAGCTAGGCCCAAATAATAGTTATTACACTCACAATCAAGTGAATAACGCATCTTATGCCCCTCAACAGCAAGCTCTGGAAGACAGTGATGACTTAGTGATCGTCCAAGATAACAAAACTGCCATTCAAGCCATTAAAACGCTTGCACATCAAAGAAATGGTTTTGCTGCTGTTCATGGAATTGATCCGTCTTCTGAACACGAAGAATCGCATTACTTGAAGCTTATTTCGCTAGCAAATGAACTAGAAACAATTACAGCAGCAGACGCTACGGAGTTAGACTACAAGGAGTATTTTATCAAGAAAATGATTGAAAATCCTACTACAAAACAATACCCAGCCGATATTCAGGCAGTTTCTAACTTACTCAATGCAATTTACACTTATCTATTCATCATGATGGAATCCTGTTATCAAAATCCACTTCCTCAACAATCCGAAATTTTTAACTTTGGCATTCATAAGGGTATGATTTTTATATTGAGTAGCCTTTGTGATTTTATTACAGGCATTGAACTAGCTACTGGTAAAATTGCAGGGCCAACCTTCGAAGCATATGAGTTTGATGCTACAACCAGTATAAAGTCTCAAATCATCGCACTTTATAAGGCCGTGCCCACTAAACTTGGACTGCAAACCAATTTATTAGGTAGAATCGAATCCTTACCCGATGTAAATCGTATAAATGGCGAAGGAGTCACCTTCTAACTTGCATACAATCACGCATCATCCTTCTGGATCAAACATCACTGTAATTGGTTGAAGTAGATCGAGAAGAACAAAGTAATTCATGTGGAAACCCGAAGGGCAACAAAGACGCTACTACTGTGAGCATTCCTCTTGAATCGAACTTGAACGTTGGATAGCCAACACGCTATCTTTGTGACTTAAAAATCAGAAAATAAATAGCACCAAACAGAAAACTAATGATGAAAATTAATGCCAACTCCTTGGCAAATCCTGAAACGCAAATTCAGGGTCTGCCCAATCTAGGCTTCGGTTTAGGTTTAAGAAACAAACACCTCACACCTATTCTCAATAATTGGCCTGAAGTCGATTGGTTTGAGATTATTTCTGAAAATTTCATGAATTCAGGGGAACAATCTCGCTACGCCCTAGAACAAATTATTGAGCGATACCCCATTGTGATGCATGGTGTATCACTTTCCATTGGCAGTGTACAACCACTAAACAAAAGATACCTTAGTCGTTTAAAAGCACTCGCAGATGATATTAAACCCGTTTGGGTAAGTGATCATTTATGTTGGACAGGCGTGCTTGGTCATAACACACACGACCTTTTGCCTGTATTATTAACCGAAGAATCGTTAAAACACATCTCCCATAGAATTCAAATTGTTCAAGATTTGTTGGGGCGACCTTTAATCTTGGAAAATCCGAGTACTTACCTCAGCTTTCACCAATCGACCATTGCCGAATGGGATTTTTTGAAATACCTTACTGAAGAAACGGGTTGCGGCTTATTACTTGATGTAAATAATGTATTTCTGACTTGTTTTCATAATGATCTTGACCCCGTTCAATACATCAATGCCCTTCCACAAGATCGTATTATACAGGTGCATTTAGCAGGTCATAAATGTTACGGTACGCATCGCATCAACACACATGAGCCTGAAATGATGCCTCAAGTTTGGGAGTTATTTCGAATGGTTTGGCAAAAAACAGGAGGAGTCTCCACAGTATTAGAGTGGGAGGATGAACTTCCGCCATTTGAAGAATATCGTGCCGAGTTGCTGACAGAAAAACCGTATGAGTTATTAGAAAGCTTTGAAAGAACAATAGTTGGAAATCGGCATGCAGAAAGCCTTTCTATGATTTCCAAATTTTCTTCTTATAACCACTACTAAACCAGAATTTCAACTATTTTTGCAGGCAAAATTTTTGGTCGATATGCTTGCTCTTAAAGAAACAACCTTCGAGTTTCCTAATCAAACAGGTTTTTACCGCGGCAAAGTGCGCGATGTCTATTTTTTTGGTGATAAAATGGCCATGATAGCCACTGATCGAATCTCTGCTTTTGATCATATTTTACCGCGTGCCATTCCTTTTAAAGGACAAGTACTCAACCGAGTAGCAGCTGACTTTTTGGAGCAAACGAAAGACATTGTCCCGAATTGGGTGGAATCTATTCCCCATCCTAATGTAGCGATTGGTAAAAAGTGTACGCCGATTCCTATAGAAATGGTGATTCGCGGGTATTTAGCAGGGCATGCTTGGCGTGAGTATAACACGGGCAAACGCACGTTGTGTGGTGTGGCATTGCCCGAAGGTTTAAAGCAAAACGATAAACTTCCAACACCAATTATTACTCCTGCAACTAAAGCACAAGAAGGACACGATGAAGATATTTCTCGTGAAGAAATTCTGAACCAAGGAATTGTTTCTGAAGCCGATTACCTCAAATTAGAAGCTTATACACGTGCCTTGTTTGAGCGAGGCACTGAGCTAGCTGCCAAAAAAGGACTCATCTTAGTTGACACTAAGTATGAATTTGGTAAATTTGATAATGAAATTTATCTCATCGATGAAGTTCATACACCAGATTCTTCTCGCTATTTTTATGCAGAAGGCTATCAAGACCGTCAGGATAAGGGAGAAGTTCAAAAACAACTCTCTAAAGAGTTTGTGCGAGAATGGTTGATGAAGCAAGGCTTTCAAGGTAAAGAAGGACAACAGATGCCTATTATGCCCGATGAGTTTGTCAATTTGGTCAGCGCGCGCTATATTGAGCTTTTTGAGAAAATTACGGGTCAAACCTTTGATGGTAAAACATCTCAAGACTTATCCACAGAAATCGACCAAGCCATAAATAAGGCAATTGGTTAATCATAGCCAATATTATATAGTCATTTTTATTTTACGAAGTGCGATTATGCGATATTCTATCGAAAAGACTGAAAAATATACCAAGTTTTCCTTGGATGAAGAGAAAATGGACACCTTGATTGCCCCTGAGGTAAAATCAGAGTTTGTTGCTTTATTCCAATCAGGAACCAAAAACTTATTGCTAGACATGTCTACTGTTAAATATGTAGACTCTTCTGGTTTAAGCTCGCTATTGGTAGCCCATCGAATGGCTCAAAGTGAAGAAGGTTGTTTGGTATTAGTAGGTATTAGCGATCATGTGATGAAGTTAATCAACATTTCTAAACTTGATCAAGTATTCACGATTTTACCTACTGTGCAAGAAGGCATAGACGCAATATTTTTGCATGAATTAGAGCAAGATTTAAAAACAGAATCTGGTGAAGGCGAATAATACATGGCCTTTTTTATAAAAATATACTGCCCCTTTTGGGGCCTTTTTTGTTTATGTAAATCTGAAAAAAGAGACAGAAACTGAACAGTTATTTATTCTGATTTACTAAATACATGGCATCATGACAAATCTAGGATACGATCAAACTGAAATAGATAAGGTTAAGCAAGAAATTAAAGCAAGTAAGCATTTATTTATCTGGAATGAAGAGGAAGAATTAGATGAAAATTATGGACACTTCTTCTTTGTAGGAAAGCATAAAGGAAAAGAAGTCATTTTTGATGCCTTTCTCTACACCCTCGAAATGGAGTATGCTACAAAATCTTTTGATGTAGCCATGAATTTATTGTTGAATAGATTTCCTGAGTTTGCTGATGCTGACTTTGAAGCTGAGGAAGGCGAACATATTGAACAATTTGAAGTTACCCTCATGGAAGTGGAAGAAGAAGGCCTAGCAAGAGTAACAGAATCCATTGATTTTGATGAAGAAGCAGGATATGGTGTAGGTATAAATGTGTGCTTAAATGTACAAGAAGTGACTCCTGAGGTAATTAACAACTTCATCAAAAACTTCAATAATGATCAGGTAAACCTTGACAAGACAGAATACGACTTTGAGATTGGCGAAGAATAACGCACTGTCATTTTGTCATACAAACCTTGATTTTTGCCAATTTGTTGCTTAAATTTTGTTAAAGGCGAATTTGCAAGTTTTTTGATGTAGAAATTATCCCAAGTATCCATTTGGGATAACCTCATTAGAAAGACCCGTCATCTTTCTCACGACTAACAAAAAAATTCGTCAAATTAATTTTAAGACAATAACTATGGAACCAGTCATTATGATTATAGCTGTAACAGCTATTATTTCGGGGGCGATTATCAAATCAAAGAAAATTAATCTTGAAAAAGAACGCATGCGTTTAGGCATGGGCATTCCTCCTGAACCTAAACGCAAAAAAGGGTTATTTTCAAGGGCAAAATCAAGTATTCCTCCGTTAATCATCAAAAACAACACGCCCAATGAGATGGACAAAATCCAAAAGCGTTTGGAGAACCTAGAAGTAATCATGCTTGATCAAGCAGAAAATGTTGGATCATCCACTCAAAATGAGAGCTTAATTTTAGAAGAAATCCGTAATCTCTCGGCTAGACTTCGTAAACTAGAAGAGAAGCAAGGTTGATGAGCAGATAAGTAAAAAAGTAGGCGAATAACAGCTTTATAATTTGTTATTCGCCTACTTTTTTGTTTTGATTTCTAGCCAAAGGCAATAAAAAAAACCGTTAATAACGGTTTTAAAGTCTTGGACCATGAAAGAAAGAACGGAATTTAATTATTCAGCTTTCTTGTTTCTTTCGTAACGGCCAACAACAGTCTCTGCCTTCTTTATTTGGTGATGACCATAATTTAGAGACTCTTTGTTCTTCAATATTTTTTTTGCTACTCTACGTTTCATAGCTTTTCAATTTAGAAGTTAGAAATTGAATGAAGATTGAGAAAAGCTTATTTGTTTTTCTTTTCGTCAGAAACAGTTAATTTCTTACGACCCTTAGCTCTTCTTCTTGCTAATACTTTTCTACCGTCTTTATCTTCCATTCTAGCTCTGAAACCGTGCTTGTTTTTACGCTTACGATTAGACGGTTGGAACGTTCTTTTCATGACCTATTAATTTTGTACAACAGGAAATCCTGTTTTTTATCTTTAACAATGATTCATTTCCTCACAAAAGGACTGCAAAATTAATTAACTTTTCACGAAATGCAAATGGTAAACTGATTAAAAGCGCTAAAAATATAAGCATTCATTTATTTTTAAAGAAATCCGCTTTCACTGCAATGTCAACTCTTGCAGTGCACCAGTTTAATGTAAGGCAGCCCGCAATTCCAAACCTTGAATCACCTTCGCTTCAAACTGCATTAATTCATCCAATTTGCTATAAACGGTGGTTTCATCGAAGTAATTTAACGCCATTTCTACATACACATTGCCATGTTTGGCCTC
>JBMYQA010000025.1:9052-36031 GCA_049600855.1 Flammeovirgaceae bacterium
AGATGTCCATAACAATTTATAAAAACGCTTGAGTCGCTCCTCTTCTAATGCCTCGCTCACCATTTTAAAACGCTCACAACCTCGACATTCCACCACTGAACCCAACAGCAGGTGACTTAAAAAACGCGTTTCAGGGGTTCCACCATGTGTAGTAGGCATTAATTGCTGAATATAGGGATCTTTACTCATGTTTCGCGGAAAGTTAATGCCACGCTCTTGCATTAAGGCAAACACATCGCGAAAGTGCTCCAACTCTTCAATGCCAATATCAATTAAACCAGGAATAATTTCAGGTTTATCAGGATAACGCGCTACCATACTCATAGCCATTGCTGATGCCTTGCGCTCGCAATCGGCATGATCTATTAAAAATGAATCAAAATCAGCCATTACTGCATCCAACCATTCTTGGCTAGAGTCACAAGCTAACTCAATAGAATATTTCATAATACTAAGGGGAAATCTCTTTATTTATTTGGCAGCAAAGGTACGTATTACGATTGGCCTACATTTAGCTTTCCTTTATAAATATTGAAGTTTTCCATCTCGTAACATACAAAAATCACTTGATCGATGTCATAAGTGTTAGACAAGAAGGTTTTTACCGTTTGGATAGCAATATCGGCGGCTAAAAACTTAGGGAAGCGGTAAATGCCCGTACTGATATTCGGGAAGGCAATTGTTCTCAAATTATTTGCAATAGCCAGTTGAAGTGAATTGGTGTAACAATCCGCTAATAATTGTTTCAATTTCTCTTGATTGTCTTCCCGCCACACAGGGCCAACGGTATGAATCACCTTCTTGGCTCTTAATAAACCTGCAGTAGTAATAACAGCCTGTCCTGTTTTACACCCTCCTTGTTTATTCCGAATAACCCTACACTCTTCTAAAATCGCATTCCCACCTTTGCGGTGAATAGCCCCGTCAACACCTCCTCCTCCTAATAGTGAAGAGTTGGCGGCATTCACAATGGCATCTACGGCTAACTGCGTGATATCACCTTGTATTACTTTGATTAATGGAGAGGCTCCCATAGTTTTGAAAATTAAACCATCTAAAATGACTCAATGAATCAACAAGTTATAAAATCACTCGAAAAGTTCATAGCTTCAGGCAAGAAGCTTGTTGTTGCAACTGGAGCAGGTATCTCTGCGGAAAGCAATATTCCTACTTATCGTGGAGTTGAAGGCTACTGGACAAAAGGATCTCGAAATTATAAACCTGAAGAAATTGGAACTTTTAAATTCTTTCAACAAGAGCCTTATGAAGTTTGGAAGTTTGCATTGTACCGTAGAAGTCTTTGCCTCAATGCATCACCCAATTCAGGTCATTATGCAATAGCCGAGCTAGAGTCATTATTGGGAAATCGTTTTGGTTTGGTCACTCAAAATGTGGATGGTTTACACATTAGAGCAGGAAATTCATTAGAAAGGACCTGTCAAGTGCATGGTCATATCAATGAAGTAAGGTGTATGGATGAATGCCAAGGAAAGCGATATCCTTTTCCTGAAGGAATTCTCCCCAAGCAGTTGGATGAAGATATTCCAGATGCAGAATGGGAAAAGCTCGTATGTCCTGACTGCAGTTCTTTATTACGCCCACATGTGCTTTGGTTTGATGAAATATACGATGAAAGAAATTATCGTTTTCAAACAGCTCAAAATTGGGGTAAAAGAGCAGGCTTATTATTAACGATAGGTACTACGGGAATGACTTATATGCCCAACAATTTATCGGAATTAGCAATAAGGAATAAAGCTTTAATTATTGATGTAAACATTACAGAAAATCGTTTTGCGAAAGCTGCGCAAAAGTTCGGCTTTGCTTTTCAGGAGAAAAGCGGAATAATTTTACCACAATTGGTAAAAACTTTTAAAGAGCTTCTCGACCGTAAATAAGTTTTTTAACTTAGCCTTTGAAGTGTACTGATCTATCAAATTATGTTTATAAGAAAGTTGCTCATTAACTTATTAGGCTTCGAAAAATACTTACGATTAATTAGTCGTGTATTTATCCTTACTTACTTGGCTAGAATCTATTTAAAAGAGCATTTCCAAGTCCGTTTCTTAAAACACTTGGTAAAACCTGGTGACACTTGCCTCGATATCGGAGCAAATTTAGGCTATTTTTCTGTTCCGCTCTCCCATCTCGTAGGTGCTAAAGGTAAAGTATTTTCTGTAGAACCAGTACCCCTCTTTCGAGAAGTATTGATGCGTAATGTAGGCTATCATGGAAAAGGCAATGTACAAATTGTTCCCTATGCTTTAGGCGATAAAGATGATGTAGTTATTAAAATGGGAACGCCCAAAGTAGATGGTGTGATTCGACATGGCCGTACAGAAGTAATTGAAGCGCCAAATGCCGATACAGCTCACATGCATGAGGCCACCATGTTCACCCCCAAGACTTTATTCGGAAATTTAGAGCAACTTCATTTTGTGAAATGTGACGTGGAAGGCTATGAGATTTACATCATCCCACAGTTCTTAGAGATTTTTGCCAAATATCAACCGATTATTGAAATAGAGGTAGGCCCTCAAGAAAATAAGGAACTCATTTGTAAATTATTAGCAGAAATTGGATACCATCCACATTTTATGCTGGATAATCAACTCTATGCTTTTGAAATTGATCAAGAAGCACATCAGCCACACTTCGAACTCTATTTCCTTACCTCCAAGCATCAAGAACAATTAAAACCCATCATTCATAAGGACTGATCTCATACCATTATACCACCAGCGATGATTTACTTTATCAGTGGTTTAGGAGCTGATGAACGCGTATTTCAGTTTCTAGACTTAGCCCATCACGAGTTCCGCCACATTCAATGGGTTACTACTCAAAAAGGGGAGTCCCTCACAGATTATGCCATCAGATTAATCGATCAAATTGACGGCAATCAGGATATTATTTTAATTGGCGTGTCGTTTGGTGGTATGATTGCACAGGAAATTGCCAAACAGATTTCTTGCAAAACAGTCATCATCATCTCCAGTGTCAAATCACCTGAAGAGTTTGATTGGCAATTGTCATTTGTTCGGAAAACGCAACTCCATCAATTTGTGCCTGCTGCTTTTTTAAAATGGAGTAATTTACTTACGGCAGATTATTATTTTGGTGTAAGCGCTAAACAGGAATCTGAGCTATTGCGGCAGATTGTGCTGGATACAGATACTACTTTCATGGTATGGGCGATTGATGCCATTATGCGGTGGGAAAACGATGATCCACTTTTAACGATTCACCATATTCATGGTACTCAAGATAAAATTTTTCCGCGCAAACCGATAAAAAATGCCCACTTCATTGAAGGAGGTGGGCACTTTATGATTGTCAATAAGGCGGCTGAAATTAGCCAACTGATTTTAAATATTATTCAGTGATGACCTTATTAATACTGTGCGTTATTTCTACCACTAATTTAATAGAACGAGATACTTCCATAAGAGGCACTCGCTTTAATAAACGCTTGGCCTGATTTTCCCTTGGTACCTGCATATTCTGCTGAATGATTTTTGCGATACTCACGTTTGAGCTCCATACCAGATAGATTCCGTTTAAATCCGCCATAACGCACATTCACTTCAAAGTCAAAATTAACGTTATCATCAAAATCCATCGAGAATGAGCCATAAGAAGTATCTACACGAATTTCTTTAAAGCCATTTTTTACCTGTTCAATTTTCCCACTTGAGTAACGCGCATCTAGGTTAAGGCTTTTATGTAAGGTCTGAATTTTTAAAGAAGAGTAGGCAATTTCAGCATCTATTTTTTCTACCTCTCCTATTCTTACCCCTCCATAACGATCCGATAATTCGATATCTCCTGCCTTCCCAATTTCTAATCCACTGCTATATCGAATTTCCAAATCACCTTTCATCACTGCTTTGAAAGAAGAGTTACTACTGTATTTCACTGTAATATCATTGTCTGGCCCCAATAACTCACCAGTCGATACTCTGCCATAGGCAACATACAACGTAAGCCTCCCTTTATAATCAGGCATATTAATTCGACCATACTTGTTGGATAGATCAAGTCTGAGATCATCAGGCATATTTACAGTATAGTTGATTTCAAAACCTCTTTTGTCATTATTTGAGAGGTACTTGCTTTTTGACTCAATTTCAGTGTGGAATTTTACAACGTTACCTTCTTTGCTGTGTCTGATGTTGATTTGCTCAAGAATTTCTTTCACTTGATCTTCTGATTTCCCCCAAGCTTCAATTTTCACATTCACAGCGACTTGTCGCTGGTTCCACGTATTAATGGTCACATTACCGTATCGATTGGAAAGCTCCAATGCATCGCTGCTACTTACTGGATATGTTTCAGACACATCTTTATTCATCCGATGTTTTTGTGCCCAAGAAGGTACACTAAGGCAAAAGCTGAATAAGGTGAAAAGTAACAGTCTATTATAGTTGTTCTTAAATACTGATTTCATCTGTTTTCCCGTCTTTTAGTTGTTGAATTTGTTCCAGAATCAGGAGTTGACGATTGAGAATTTCGATACGCAGCTGCAAGTTCTCAACCATCGCTCCCATTACCTGTTCATTACGCTGACTTTCGATTAAATCACTTTTTAGTTCGATATACACGGAATCTAAATGCTTGATTTCTGCCTCAAAAGTCTGAATATCTACTCCTGCATCGTCTAGTTTGTAATTTCGGAGTTGATTTAATTTATCATGAATTACGCGCGTGTAATATGATTCTGCTTCGGCCAATTCTGGTGCAATTTCACTGAGTTGCTCAGGCGTGAGGTGCAGCTGTTGATCTTGCTTTGCTAACTCATTACCTGTCGGCTGTCCAGTATAATATTGAATGGCAAATATGGATACGATGATGAGCACAAATGAGGCTGCAATTTGCCAAACCACTCGTAAAGGCACCATTTTAGGTTCTTTCTTGAAGGAAACAACTTTAGTATCACTTACTGTATTGGCTTCTTGTTCTTCATCTAATTGAGCACTGATGTTCGCCCAAATATTTTTTGAAGGCTCAAGGTGGTCTAAATTCCCCTTATTATCTTCTAAAAACCCTTCTAATTGCTGTTCTTCCAGCGCCTCCTGAATGTGTTGCCACAAATGAGAAGCAGGTTCCAGCCCATCTAAGCCCTCCCGATGCTTTTGGATAAAATCAATCAACTCGTCTTCATCTAATTGAGCCTTGAGCTTTGTCCAAACATGACTAGGGGGTACTTCTCGATTAAGTTCCTCTAAATGATTTAATATAAATTGTTCCAATTGATTTTTCATGATTTCTAGCTTTTAACTTGCCTTCATTTGTTGGCTTAGCATGTCTCTTAATTTTTTCTTTGCTCGGTGGTACTGAGATTTTGAAGTAGATTCCGTAATATCCAAAATCTGCGCAATCTCCTGATGATCATAACCTTCAAGCAAATACAATGAAAACACTACTCGAAACCCATCTGGAAGTAATTGAATCGCACTTCTTATTTTCCCAATATCCAATATCAATCCAATATCTTCCTTATCTGTACCCTCACTCACAGGTTCTTGGTAATGCGTCTCTTCTAGTGAGAGGATATCCAACTTTCTCTTTTTTAGTTGGTTAATGCATTGATTTACCACAATTCGTTTAATCCAAGCTCCTAAGGAAGATTGCCCTTTAAATTGATTCATATTTCGAAAGGCATTTAAAAAGGCATCTTGTAATACATCTTCGGCTTCTTCTGTATTTCCCAACATCCGAACACAAATATTGAACATTGCCTTTGAGTATTTTTGATAAACCTCAAATTGTGCTTTTCGATCTTGGATAGTACACTGTGCTACAAGCATCTTTTCCTCTGGTGATAATTTCCAATCTGTTTTCATTGTTAATAGACAATTGTTCCATTCAAGGGTTGCATGAATTTGAAAATTCGCATGTAGTTAAAGAAAGCCGAAAATCGAGAAAACAGGAAGGCAAATGGTAAAAAACTATGAATAATGGCATTTTTTACCTGCAATCAGCCTGATCTAGGGTGTAATTTTTTGCCATTAACGGGGAAAGTTTTTAACTTTCATTAATAAATGATTAGCGTTAGTTGTAAACAACACATTAACAACTACTCTGCTGGGTATCAAACTGACTACGTTCTATTCAACAAACCTAATGAGCCCATCACATTGAGGCGAAGTGTTTGTTTTCCCTTCGTAATGTTGTGCTATTGGAGTTATTTCGATCTTACAATTGCCACACTAATGCAACACTACATCCATCATTTACCTTAACCCATTAGACCCATGGTTGTATTAACTAAAACGCAGGAAACGGAAGTGCGTAGATTACTAGCACAAAATCGACGGCTAGAAGCTGTAAAAAAAGTTTGGGGATGGTCCCGAGCAGGAATGAAAGCGGCCAAAAAGTATGTTGACCGCATTACTTCGGAGAGGCATTTAAGCCATAATCATTAAACTAACTAATGAAAAAAATGATTGGCTAATGAGTAAATTCATTAGCCTTTTTCGATAAAAACACTTAGTAGGAATAAACGCGTTCTAAGTGATAAGCTATTTTATAAATGATATAAGAATAAAAATGAGGCTACAAATATTGCTTCTAATGCAGTGACAAGTAAAAACACTTTTCGATCATCCATTGACTTCACCTCTTCAAAATTTACTGTCTCTGCTTTCATACTTTCCTTATAATTGATCATAAATATTAACCGTATAAAATTCGCTATCTATAACATAGATACGCAATGTTCTTTGCTTGGTTACATGGAATCTTTGTTTTATCACAATTTTGCAAAAAAGCCCTGTTAATATATGAAAACACGTTAATTAATTGTATTTCATTCGCTAGTTCGTAGAATTACTGTGCATTAAAGGCTTTTTTTCACCTGCCTGAATCTCAATATCTAAATAGTTTTCTCGGGGGGGAATTGGGCAAATGTAAAAATCATTATACGCACAATAAGGATTGTATGCCATGTTAAAATCGATCATACAAGTAGTTTTACCTGGTTCAATATCCACATACCTCCCGCCTCCATAAGTCTCATTTCCTGAACTTAAATCTTTAAAAAACAAATGAAGCATTTTCTTATTCACCTGATCGGCTTTTTTTAATAATACCACTTCATGCTCTTTTCCCATTAACTGGAAAGTCGCTTTAGCCCAACGAATGTATTGCTCTACGCCTCCATCTTTCGTGGTTTTTAAATTAATGACCTCATTCTCATCTAACCGCTCCAAATCAGCTTGTATGCGCATCGCAGGATTAGGTGCATAATAAGATAAACTATCAAAAATCAATTTTTGCTTTTTATCTAAAGGCGAATCGTCATGAGATTTAAAACGGATATTTTTATCTTGACGAAACGTTTCTATTTCTGTTAAATAACCTGAGTTGATCTGTTCTCCAGTAAAAGAATAGTAAATGACTAATGCGACTACCGCAACTACGCCAAAGAATAAGATTTGATTGGGTTTAATCATGGCTTGAAATGAAAAGTTTATTTGTCCTTAACAACAGCAGAATCCATCATTTGTTTAATCGTACCTTGCCAATGTTTACGCAGCGCAATAGGGCAAGAGAAACTAAATATCATCACCTTATTTCCTACAATGGTATACTGAATGTAATTATACTTTTTTAAAGAACCTTTATCTTCCAACATCACGCGTACTGGCTTCACAGCTGATGTAAATTCAAATACAGCAAACTGATTTCCCCCAATGTCTTTGATTGACTCCTGTATAAATTCAACCTCGCTATGGGTACTCAATAATGTTGACTTGTAAAAGCTCTGCAACATCCCTAAATCATTCTTAGACCAACGGGTTGCAGAAATATTCAAGGCCATGTTTCCTTGTGATTGAATGTCTTTATACATGACGATGGGCTGGCGGTAAGTAAGTACTTCCTTTTTCATATCCTCTTCCGTCATGGTAATAAAACTTTCGGGAAGTAACATGGTTACCCCATCGGTCAATTTGCGCTTCTTCAATTTTGGAGTATTGGTAAACGCAAGAAGTGGTAAAATTAATAAAGCCAAAACAGCGATTCTCATGATTTCTATATTAATGAGGTTGCAAAATTAAATGATCCTAATCAAATAGGAGATAGAATTTGATGTTGTTTCAATAATTTGCAATCCTAATGCCAATTCATTGGGGGGATTTAAAATAGATCATCGCAGGGTAAACAGAAGAACAAAATTGCGGGGTGTTTCTGATTACCTGCTTAAATTAGTTAATTTAGACAATCTCCAAAAAGAAGGAGAAGTTTTCAACACTAACCAATTAAACAATGGAAAAGAAACGGATCGCAATATTCCCAGGTTCATTTGATCCTTTTACTAAAGGACACGAAGATATCGCCAGACGAGGTGCCCAAATATTTGATGAGTTAGTGATTGGGATTGGGCATAATACGAAGAAACAGCGTTATTTTCCTTTAGAACAAACCATTGAAAAAATCAGGGGAATTTTTATTGATCAACCCAATGTAAAAGTTGAGCCCTATCAAATCTTAACGGTTCAATTTGCCCAACAACACCAAGCTCAATACATTTTAAGGGGTTTGCGAAATACCACTGACTTCGAATATGAAAACAGCATTGCCCAAGCCAACCGCCAAATCTTCCCTGATCTTGAAACGGTATTTCTGATCACCTCGCCCATGTATGCACACATTAGCTCTAGCATTATACGCGAAATGCATAAGTTTGGTCAAGACCTTAAAGGCTTTATGCCTTATGACCTTTAAACTATTGGATAAATCCAAGGGAATTCATCCATAAAAAATAATCATACATATTCTTGTATAAATCCATACATCTACTCATAAAATGGGTTTACTGTGCTAGATTTATGATTTTTAACGTTTGTCTATTAACTTTATTAGCTATTTTTGTGCAAAAGTATCGCTATTAGAAAGGCTTACTTTATCAATTATTTGAGAAAAACACAGGATTCTCTAGTGATAATTCTGCTGATTTCTTCAGAAAGCTGTTCCATGATTACTCATGAACAACGCTAGGTGATTGTAATCACTACATGCATAAAATCAATAATTCATTGGTTTATGTAATTATAATTTTTGTTGAACGCTCAACTTCTATTTTTCTATATTGGGATTTAAGAGATTGTTTTGAAATTAGTCGTGAAGTTTTTTAGTAGTGTGAATTTTTCCAACTTTTGAAGTGCTAGATGAGCATTTTAGTAACGAAGACAGCTGGAAAAAGTCGCCTAAAAAAATCAAGAATATATTTTCAAACAGGCTCTAAGAAGTTGTAAAAATATATACATATGGGATGTGGCGTATGCTCTTCTGATACAGGAGGAGGAGCTCCAGCTGGTTGTAAAAACAACGGAGGCTGTATGACTGGAGGGTGCAATAAATTAAATAGTTTTGATTGGCTTGGCAACATGTCATTGCCAGGTATTGATCCCTTCGAGATTGTAGAAGTGCGATTTAAAGGAGGCCGTAAAGGTTTTTATCGCAATATAAACCGTTTATTTCTCTCTTCAGGCGACCCCGTTGTTGTTGAAGCACAAACAGGTCATCATGTCGGTTTTGTTGCCATACAAGGTGAGCTTGTGCGTTTACAAATGCGCAAAAAGAAGGTCAAAGAAGACGATGAACTTCCTATCATTTATCGCATTGCTACAGAACGCGACTTAGAGCGATTGGTAGAAACTCGCAAACGGGAACTACCAACGATGTACCGCACACGACAGATCGTAAAAGAAATCGGTCTGGATATGAAACTCTCTGATGTAGAATACCAAGCTGATAATACCAAAGCTACATTTTACTATTCAGCAGATGAGCGCGTTGACTTTCGAGAGTTGATTAAAGTATTGGCTAGTGAGTTTAAAATACGCGTAGAAATGCGCCAAATCAGCTTGCGCCAAGAAGCAAGTCGTATTGGAGGTATTGGTTCATGTGGACGTGAATTGTGCTGTTCTACTTGGCTTACAGAGTTCCAAAGCGTATCTACAGGAGCCGCACGCTATCAAAACTTATCCTTAAACCCCAATAAGCTTTCAGGGCAATGTGGTCGCTTAAAGTGCTGTCTAAATTATGAATTAGAAACGTATCAGGATGCACTTTTAGATATTCCTAAAGTAGATAAACCCTTACTGATTGAGCGAGGAGAAGCTACACTTCAAAAGGTAGATATCTTTAAAAAGCAACTGTGGTTTAGTTTCGAAAATGATAGTAATTGGTATCCTGTAACCGCCAAACGAGTCATTCAAATTATGGAGATGAATGAACAGGGTAAAAAGGCTGAAACATTAGAGGAAGTTATTATTCCAGAAATAGAAAAGCCCAAGAAAGGCAATAAGAATAAATCAAGCTCAAGAAGATCTGCCAAAAAGAATACAACCTCCGTTAAGGCAGAAGCTAAAAAAGGACAGCAAAAGTCTAGCAATACTAGAACAGAGAAACAAAAAGACATTAATGCGAAGGACGCTAGTTCTCAAAAAGCGGTCTCAAAGCAACGTAATCAAAAAGCACCTCAACAAAAAGCTACTAGTGGGCAGCAAAAACAAGGCCCTAACCAACAAAAAGCAGGTGGAGGGCAGCAGAAGCAGACGGGGCAACAAGCCAAGCAAAATAGAGGAAATAACGCTAATCGGCAAAAAGGCAAAGCGGTGGTTAAGCCAAATCAAGGGAATCAAGATAGAAGGGGAAACCCAAGAGGAAAGAAAAAGGTAAATAATCAGAATGCGCCTAAAAAGAATGTAAAATCAGCAAATCAGAACGATCAGGTAAATAACCCTCCTACTAATAATGGAGATAAGCCTAAACGTCCGTTTAAGCGAAGAAGGAATAATAATCGAAAGAAAACTCCCCCTAAAAAAGAAGAGTAATCGTTATTCTTGAAAATTAAAAGCAGTACCAGAATGAGTTTTTTTGGTACTGTTTTTTTATGGGAATAAGTTAAAAAACAGGATGCTCCCAAGCTATAAACAAATAAAGGCTACCTCGAAAGGCAGCCTTTATTCGTTGCTAAACAATACTCCAGCAGCTAACTGGAGTATTTATTTATTAATGCTTCATTAGTCTTCGAGTAATGAAACCATTCTCGCTTGAAATGCGCAAGATGTAAACACCAGACTGTTTACCATTCAAATCAACTACACGTTGTAGTGTAACTCCACTCTTCATGTAGTCCTCGATATCCATAGATCTACCAGCTACATCGAACAACTCAAATGTGAGTTTACCACTATAGCTATTATCCATTCGGACATTGAAGATGCCAGTACTAGGGTTAGGACTTACCATTGTCGTGCTTTCTAATAGCTCATCAATAGTAGCCGATACTAGTCCTGAAACTGCCACATTTGACATTGCAGTTGAATTAAGGTTATTCAATTCATCAATAGATACTGCTACTACAAAGTATGCATAAGATACAGTAGCTGTCACTTCAGTATCAATATGCGTCTCCGTATTCGCAGGGAATAAGGTATCGCCTGTAGCCGGGTTTACTACCGGCTCAAAGTTACCAGTTCCTGCAACTGACTTGTAGATGATGTATGCATCTTCTACTGTTGAATTATCCGTCCAATCCAATGTTACCTCAGGAGTAGCCCCTGTTGTAGAAGGAGTTGCGATCAAATCAGTAGGCGCAGCTGGCGGAGTAATAAACTTAATCTCATTCGAATAAGGACTCTCAATTACATAATCAAAACTATCATGTAATCTTCTCGTCGCTTTAACACGGTACTGGAACGCTCCTTCGCCAAGCGGGAAGTCTCTAGTCATCGCATCTCCTGAAACCGTAGACTCTTCTGCTAAAATTGTAGCAAAATTATCTTGGGAAACTTGAATGACAAATTTAGTACCGTTGTAATGAGGCTCTCCGCGCATCCAATTTGCAATAAACCCTTCAGAAGTTACCTGAGTAGGATCAAGCGCAGTTGGTGTATGCGGACGTATCAAAACAGGCTCAGAGTTAGAAGACCTTGTCACTACATCACCACATTTACCACGTACACTGTAGAGGTATGAGATGTTAGGATCTGGTGTAATTACAATAGAGTTGTTTTGAATTCCACTGATAACTTGTATTGTATCATTGAATCCATATCGGATGAGGAACACCTCATACTCTTCTGCACCAACCAGTTCGTTCCAGCTTAACTCTGCACTAGTAGTAGTGATGTTTATAGCAGGATTTGCCACAATTGAATCTAACAGCACACAAGCTCTGAATTCACAGTTTGCTTCATTGCCGTAGGCATCAGAAACATCCCAAGCTTGCTCATATACGCCTCGACCAATTTTAGTACCACTTTCAATTCCACTGAAATCTACTGCAGGACCTGTATGAAGATTGATAATCCAGTCGAAACCAGCAAATCCGAAATCATCTAAGTCACCAAATATACAAGCATTGAGGTAACTATTATCAGCTCGGTTTTGATTAGGCTGAGAGGCTACATAGAAGAATGAAGCATCATTCGCTGAACCATCAGAAACAATCTCTACTACTAAAGCAGAATCGATATCTACCGTATAGTCTACTGGGAATGTGAAGAAGAATTCATCATCCTCTTCCATATCAGCAGTTACAGTATGTACTAAACGGAAGCTTGCAGGATCGAGCGGATCATTGATATCATATTTGTACAGATTCAATGTAGCTACTTGATCAGAAACAGCCGTTTGGATACCTACTTCTACTTCATCAATGTAGATTTGCTCTCCATCCATTTCGAAATCATTTTGGAAATCGAAGATTCTCAAGAATCCATGAGCACCACCTGGACAAGTAGGCAGGCCACGATCTTCCAATGTTTGATCACCCGAATACGTTACTAATTGTAAGTTATCCGTAATTGTTGGCACCATGTAGTCAAGTGTCACACTATCCAACGACGAACTAATTAAGAAAACAGTATCCGTAGGACAATCCTCAATTTCAGGGAGTTCTTCGTCAGTTACTAATACTGATTGGGTACATTCGTCAACAAAATCGCCTCCGAAAATCGCCCAATCTAAGTTGGTATAACCCACTAAGAAATCACCACTTGCATCGTCTGTTCCTGTCCAAGAGTTTACGAGGATTTCAGAACCTGTGCCATTATTGATAGTTGGAGAAGTAACCATCACACTAGATGCGATATCGTCACCTGGATCAGTAGTTAATACCAAATCATCTGCACAATCAATATTCACAAGGTCTGCACGCTCTACCACACGGAAGCGGTCAACACCCATACCTTCTTGAACAAAGCTTAGGTCACTACCAAATGCAATACGTAGTAATACGATAGATTCACCAGCTAAATCATATGCTGCATGACTTGCGGTAATCCAAGTACCACCGGTACTACCTGTCCAACCGTCACCATTACCACCTGTCCAATCAAGTACAGGAGAAGAACCCGGTAGCGGAGCAGGTGTATTTACATTATACCAGTTTGTGAAATCACCAAGCTCACCAATGTTTTGCCAAGTACGCCCATTATCAATTGAAGACTGCATTACTGCTGCATCATAACCACCTTCAATATCGATGTTGAAGTCAAACAAGACAACAGGTTCGTTCAATGATGAGAAGTCGAATATTGGTCCAAAAATGAATGACTCTTCAAAGTTTTGATAATCGCCATCTAAATTGGTTACCCAAGCTTCGTTACCATCAGAAGCGTCACTGATATTACCACCAGCAGGTACACCCCATTCCCAAGAGTTAACATCACTCTCAGATTTCGTTCTCCAGCCATTAGGACCACCTTCGAAGCTTTCTACATAAGGATACGTATCAACAATACCAGGGTGCGTAAAGTTATACCTTAGCGTATCATTTAATCGATCCTCATCATTTGCAAGATCTGTATAAATTTCGAAATCGTAGCTTCCTGTAGGATCTGATACATCTACCAATTGAGAGAATACAAATGTTCTTGTTTCTCCTGATGCTAAATCGCCAGGAACAATACCTGTTACCGGAGTTCCGCCATTTACTGTAAAGGCTACAGGAATGTCAGTTTGTGTTTGGAAACCAGCATTTTCAACTTCAATTTCCACCACTTCCTGACCTGGAACGAACGGATCAATTTCTGTGAAGTCAGAAACGGTTACGTCATGATCCAAGATATCGAATACTTCGACATCATCAATCGCCATATCACCAGTAAATCCGTCAGCGCGTGTTGCTCGGAACAATACGCTAAATACATCACCAGTTAAGAAATCAACAGGAACGTATCCAGTATATGTATATGGAGCCTCTGCAGACCCGTGTTCCGCACCCGTTAAGGTCATTACAGTGGTATAGGTATTAGAAGCGACATCGTGAACAATTACTTCTAAATCACCCATATCCGCACCAAATCTGTGATAGTTGAATGACATGGTAGGATGTAAGAATCCTGTTACGTCGAATCCAGGGGTATACAATTTGGTGACATCACCTACTGTAGCGAAACTTGCTTCCGTATACATGTAAGTGTCTCCTGGATCACTCACATCATCACTTGGACCTGTACTACCTGAAGTAGTTTCACCTTGACCAGTTTGCCACGTATAATTTGTAGTTGCAAAGATGAACCACTCATCCAACTCACCTGAAGGGTTATTCGCAGGATCACTTTCGAAGTTCTCTAAGTAATCAGCACCAGCAATCACATCAAGTGTATGCAAGAAACCTTCAAACAAGTTGTTATTCAATAAATCGTCAGGGGTTAGGATTTCGATTTCGACATCGTGATTCCCTAAGGCAGATAAATCTGCTGTAGTTGTGAATGGGAAATCGATTTCTTCACCTGGAGCAAGTGTACCTGTAAATGTTTCTTGTACAGGTGTTCCACCATCAATCGAATATTGAATATCAAAGTTAGAGGCATCGTTAATACCGTTGTTTTTCAATTTCGCCAATATGGTTGTAGTAGCCGAGTAAACACCAGCTTCTTCCATACCTAAGCCTTCTACGGATACGTCATCTGTAACATCTTTAATGAGTACATCATCAATACCTACACCATCGAAGTTAGATGGGAAGAAGAACAAGGCATCAGCACCCATTACCACACGGAATTGGATACAAGATACACCGGCAAACTGAGGAAGTAACAATTGAGCGGTTAACCACTCACCAGAACCATCATTCCAAGCATCACCATTACCACCAGAGAATGCTAAGGTAGGTCCAACATTACCATTGTACCAGTTAAACCCATCACCTCCAAGTTGACCAACATTTTGCCAAGAAGCACCTTCATCTACAGAAGACTGTAATGACACACCGTCAAATCCAGTTTCCGTATCGTACCAGATGGCAAATCGGATCACAGGATTTGCTAAGCTTGTGAAATCGAAGAATGGAGAATTTAGGTAAGATTGCTCACTATCGAGGTAAGGGCCATCCAAGTCCGTTACCCAAGCTTCGTTACCCTCAGCCGCGCTGTTAATAACAGATCCATCTGGCTCACCATGTTCCCAAGTATTAATTCCATTTTCAGAAGTGGTATACCAAAAACCGTCAGAGCCCTCAAAGCCTTCCGAATAAGGGAAGGCAGCTAATAGTGGTACACTTAAGATTTCAAGTTCTAAGGTATCATTTGCTACAATTGGATCAAGATTATCAATATAAGCACGAACCGAACGAATTCCTGGCGTTGAAAGATCAGCTGTAGCGGTAAAGGTGTAATCCACTGATCCACCCACAGGCACTACTACATTTAAGTCTTCACCACCAGCAGTTACATCAACACCGTCAACTTCAAGGTAAATCTTTGTAGAATTCGCAGCTAAATCTTGAACCCCTTTATTTTCTACAGTAACGGTGATTACCTCGCTATCTGAGAACTTACCATCGCTAGGTAAATTAGAATCAACTACACCAATCTCAGTAGGCGCGTCTAAAATGGTCACATTATCAAATGCAAAACCGTCTAATGTAACAGAGAAGTCAGCACCAAGTACTACTCGGAATCTTACGCTAGGTTCACCAGCTAATTCAGGCAATTCATGAATAGCAGTCAAATAACCACCGCTACCATCAATCTCATCACCCGTCCAAGCATCACCATTACCACCAGAGAAGCCTAAGGCCCCGCCAGTACCGTTATACCAATTGATGCCACTGGTAAGTGAACCAACATTCTCCCACGTTTCGCCGCAGTCTAAAGTATATTGAAGTGCTGCTCCATCGAAATCGGCTTCAATTTCCCACCAAACATCAAATACCACGAATGGATTCACGACAGCAGAGAAATCGAAGAACGGAGAAGCTACCCATGATTCTTCAAAGTTGTTGTAAGAACCAAACAAGTCTGTTACCCAAGCTTCAGTACCATCAGAAGCACCATTGATCACACCTTTATTTGGTGTTCCTAATTCCCATGAGCTGTTTTCACCAGCAGCAGACCAGAAGCCAGCATCAGCTTCAAAGCTTTCATTGTAAGGGAATGTGGAAATTGTAGGTAACGTAAGTACTTCGATTTCGAAGGTATCATTTCCTACAAAATCATCCGCATCTAACCAAACTCTAACCGTATGAGGACCAATTGCAGATAAATCTACCGTAAAGTCCGAATCAAATGATTGCTCATCACCAACTACTAATGGGCCAGTAACGGTCGTTGTTCCGGCAACCATACCATCTACTTCAACCGTGAAGTTAAAGTTAGACATGTCATTTAACCCATCGTTAGCGATTAAGACTGGTACAGTTACAGCATCATCAAAGTTTTTCTCTTCGAGTAATAAGATGTCATTGATACCTAAGTTATCGGTCACATCAATTACTTGAACATTATCAAATGCAAAACCTTCGCGTTCTTCAATGTTGTCAGAAGCCATCAAGATTCTGAATCGTACAGAAGGTTCACCAACTAAGAATGATAAATCTAGGAATGCGGGAAGATAGCCACCGCTACCATCAGCACCATCACCAGACCAAGCGTCACCATTACCATCAAACTGATCTAATACGTTTTGACCAAATGGGTTACTATTCGGTAAGTTCAGGTTAAACCAGTTTGTACCCGTAGTTAAATCACCGAGATTCAACCAAGTTTCACCACAGTCAATGGTATATTGCATAGAAGCACCGTCCCAACCCGTTTCAACATCGTACCAAATATCTAAGAAGATGTAAGGATTAACCACACTAGAGAAGTCGAAGAAAGGACTGGTTACGAATGATGCTTCAAATGCGTTATAGTCACCATTTAAGTTAGTTACCCAAGCTTCGGTACCCTCAGATGCGGCATCGATGATTGCACCATTCGGTTGACCGAGCTCCCAAGAACTGTTGTCTCCACCATCACCCCAGAAACCAGAACCACCTTCGAAGCCTTCTTGGTAAGGGAATGTAGCAATTGTAGGTAAGGTCAATACTTCGATTTCGAAGGTATCATTTCCTACAAAATCATCTGCATTTAACCAAGCTCTTACCGTATGAGGACCAACAACAGAAAGATCAGAAGGGAAATCTACGGTGAAATCTTCATCATCGCCAGAAGCCAAAGGACCTGGGAATGTAGTAGAACCCGTGACCATACCATCTACTTCAATCGTAACTGTAAAGTCCATTTGATCATTTGCAGCAACGTTTTCAATATTTACAGCAATGAACTCATTATCACCGAAGTTTTTCTCAGGTAATAATAAGATATCTACTAATTCTAAATCGTCGTCTACATCTTCAATTCGGATGTTATCGAAGGCAAAGCCATCATCAGTTGCAGAGACATCAGATCCCATTACAAATCGGAAACGAACCGAAGATTCACCAGCAAGGTCATTCATTGGCAAGTAAGCTGGCACATAGCCTTGGCTACCCAATGCTCCTGTACCTGTCCAACCTTCTTGACTACCAGTAAAGCCTAAGCCACTAATGGTATTATCATTGTACCAATTGTCGGTATCACCTGGCTCTCCAAGTTGCTCCCAAGTTTGACCACCATCGGTAGTAAACTCAACTTTTACCCCATCAAAGCTATTCTCCATATCCCACCAGATGTCCATAAAGATGTATGGATTAGCAATGCCACTGAAATCGAAGAATGGGCTACTTACAAAGGATTGTTCAAATACATTGTAGTTCGTAGTTAAACCAGTAGTCCAAGCCTGTGTACCACTAGCTGCACCAATAATGATATCATCATTTGGTGTACCTAACTCCCAAGTACTCAAATCACCACCTGCTGTCCAAGCACCAGCACCAGACTCATAATCTTCAAAGTAAGGGAATACACTGATGGTTGGGATTGTTATCACATCAATCATGAACGTATCATTCGCAGCAAAATCATCTGAAGTAGATAAGTAAGCTTTGATTGTGTGAGGACCTATCGCTGAAAGGTCAGCAAGCGCTGTAAAGGTGTAGTTTAATGTACCACCCACAGCAACAGGACCTGCAACATTTTCAGTAGCAATGATATTACCATCAACCTCATATGTTAAATCAAAGTTTGAGAAAGGATTTAAACCAAGGTTATTCAATTCTACGGTAACTGCTTGAGGGTCTAAAAACGCACCTTCTTCAGGAACTAAAATATCAGCAACTTCGATGTCGTCAACTAAATCTAGGATTCGAACATTATCAAATGCAAAACCGTCATCATCTGCACTAAAGTCTGCACCAGTAATTACACGGAAACGTACATCAGGCTCACCAATTAGTGCCGTTAAAGGTTGGAAACCTTCTACGTAGCCATTTGAACCGTCACCATTTCGGCCTGTCCATGCTGCACCAGAACCTCCTAAATTAGAAACACTACCAATGAAGTCGTCGTTATACCAGTTTTCACCAGTACCAACATCTCCCAAGGTTTGCCAAGTATTGCCTAAGTCAGTAGTAAATTGAATTGCAGCACCATCAAAACCACCTTCAAACTCCCACCAGATATCAATAAATAACAATGGGTTTTGAACAGCAGAGAAATCAAAATAAGGACTCATCACAAATGAAGCCTCATTATTGTTATAATCTGTTGTTAAGCCAGTAGTCCAAGCTTCAGTTCCATCAGAGGCCCCAATAATCACATCATCATTAGGTTGACCAAGTTCCCAAGAGCTAAGCGCTCCTCCGCTTACCCAATCGCCATCACCAGATTCAAAGCTTTCCACATAAGGGAAATTCGCTAAGATTGGCAATGTTTCAACCGTAATCATAACCGTATCATTAGCTGCTAAATCATCAGGAGTAGATAAGTAAGCTTTCACTTCATGACTTCCGATTGCAGAAAGATCTGCTGTAGCAGTAAAGGTATAGTCTAAATTATCACCTGCTGCAAGTGGCCCTGCAACTTGCTCAGTAGCGATTATATTACCATCTACTTCAAAGGTAACATCAAAGTTAGAAGCAGGATTAATACCAATATTTTCAATATTAACGGTAATTGCCTCTGTTGCACTAAATGGAGCTTCAGCAGGTAAATCAATGCCTGTCATGGTTAAATCGTCTGTTAAATCAACGATTCGAACATTATCAAAAGCAAGACCATCATCAGTAGAGCTAATATCCGCTCCCATAACTACTCGGAACAATACGGCACTTTCACCAACAAATGCAGATAGATTTTGGACCGCTTCTACATATCCGCCACTACCGTTTGCTCCACCAATTCCAGTCCATCCTTCTTGGCTTCCCGTAAAGGCTAATCCTGAAATCGTTCCATCATTGTACCAATTCGTACCAGAACCAATGGTACCTACGGTTTGCCAAGTAGTACCACCGTCAATTGATGATTGGAATTGCCCTCCATCAAAACTATCTTCAGTATCCCACCAAATATCCATGAACAATACTGGATTCGTTACTCCTGTGAAGTCAAAGCAAGGACTCACAACAAATGATTCTTCATCATTATTATAACTACTTGTTAAGCCAGTAGCCCACGCCTCTGTACCATCAGAAGCGCCAACGATATCTGAACCATTAGGTTGACCTAGCTCCCAAGAATTATCTATACCATCAGTAGTCCAACCACCATCACCAGACTCGAAGCTTTCGGCATAAGGGAAAGTGCTGATAACAGGAGCAACAATGACATTAAATGACGTTGATGCAGAACCAGTACCTGTATCATTTGCCTCAATGGTAATTTCCACTTCTCCAGTTTGTCCAGCAACAAAGCTTAAGGTTAAATCCGTACCATTCATTGCTGTAGTTACTATACCTGTATTGGTATTTGATGCAACACTTAAGGTAAGGGGATCACCAACGGTAGATTCGAATATGCCTGAAAGATCTAAAATCACATCAGCGGCATCCTGCTTCACACTTACATTAGGAATATTATCCAATACCACAACGGCAGGTTCAGTAGTTTCGAACGTAGCACTCATTACACCATTGCCATGGGTACCTACTACTACCAAGCCATCTGAGTTACGTACTCGAATATCACCTATTGGCACACTACCAATTTCAAGAACAGGTGCCCATATGGTAGCTGCTCCATTCAAGCTTGTAGTGGTGTAAACACCTGTGCTCGTTCCAACAATAAATAAATCTTCATTACCTACAATACGCGCAATTTCAGCAGTTGGTCCATCACCAGAACCATCAGCATTTTGCTCCAAGTTACCACTTACGTCTGTCCAAGTTTCACCACCGTCCATCGTAAAGAATAAACTTGGAATCTCATAGTTAGAGAAAGCGACAAGTACTCGATTAGGATCGTAAGCATTCACATCAATTGCACTTACGTAACCTGCTGGTAAACCTTTACCTGTAAATACATCTGTAACTACTACATCAGCAACTGGGCCTCTCGCTCCGTCCACACGGAAAATCTCACCAGTTTGCGAGCCAAAATAAAGCACATCAGGGCCGACACTAGACATTCCAATCGTAGAAACTGGACCATCAGAAGTAGCTATTTCTTCCCAACCAACTGTAGTTGTTGCATTTGGTAAATCATTGTTTCTGAATAGAACACCGGTAATGGCAAAGAAACCTTCTTGTCCTGCAAAGAACATGGTATTTGCATCGGTAGGATCTTTTTCAAATCGAGTTACAAACTCTCCGTCTACAGGAGGATCTATTCGCGTTGAATTAAGGATCGCATCGCTATTCGCATCTGCAAACTCTAATCGTGCAACAGCTCCAAATTGGAATGAAGTATATCTTAATGTACCATCATCATTAAAGAAGTTAGCACCACCTGATCCGTCAAATAGTTTAGTCCAAGCAGCAACTGGATCATTTACCGAAGTAAATTGCGTACCATTATCTTGAGCTCCAACCATTAATTGATCGCCTGCCCCATATGATACACTGTAAGCTTGGGTAGTATAATAACCATTGTTTAATGACGACCAAGTGACTTGTTCCAAGTTGGCATTCGCTGCTGTAATATCATCGGTCATGGCAACTCCACCACTAGAGGCAACAAGCGCTTTATTCGGATCAGATAATAGGAAAGTTAAACGATGTTGATCCGGATTATGGTTTGTGTAAAATGAAATATCATTTGCAGGGCTAAATCCTCCAATCCAAGAGGTATTTGTATTTGTTGCAAAACCATCCGTACTTCTAAAAATGTTAGCACCTCCTAAAAATACTAAATCTGGATTAGTAGGGTGTACTCTAATGTACATGCTATATCCACCTTGTGTACTAAAATCGCCAACATCTCCGCCAAAAGCAGGAGCATTTGCAGAACGATCTTCCCAAGTACCACCTGCTCCACTACCATCACCAGACGTATACGTATATTTCCAGATGTCCTCATCACTGGTTAAGATATAGACGATGTTTTCATTGGGTGCGGCTGCAATTCCTAAGGTAATTCGGCCAGCACCTGTTGGGAAACCAGCATCTGTAATATTCGTCCAATCTCCTGCATTACCAGTAGTAGAACGATAAATTCCTTCATTCGTATCATCACTTGCAATGGCAGCATACACCACACCTCCACTTGTAATCTCTACATGTGATATTGAACCAAGAACTCCAGGCAATACTTCTAAAAAAGTAGCACCACCATCCGTACTTCTGAAAACACCTGCGTGCGTTGATAAATAAACATCACCATTAACAGGGTTTAACGCGATATCCCAAATAAAATCAAATGGACTATCTTCCGTTTGAGGAGTTAAGTTTGCCGTAGAAATTAACGGTAACCATGTTACTCCATTATCAAGAGATTTGTAAACACCATTTCCTTGATAGTTAAAATCGATATCAGGAAATACACTACTTAGTGTGGCATTAGATAAAAACTCACCAGTACTGTAATACCAAGTATCTTCCTGACCAGCTCTCGTATCTTGAACTATATCGGTTACTGCTGGATGATCAGCTAAAGCCGTTACTCTAGTCCAATTTGCTCCTTGATCAGTCGAACGCCACATTCCACCAGATACACTACCAGCTAATAGGATATCTTCATTTCGAACGTCATAACCTATTGCACGAGTTCTACCACCCACATTGTAAGGACCTCTTTGCGTCCAAGGAGACGTTTGATCTCCAGCAGCGGTAGTTCTTGCGCCAGCAAATGAAGTGTTAAGCGATTTTGCAAAGGCTAATGAACGACCTTGAATACCCGCATCTATTGCTCCTGTAGATGGGTTTTTATGTCTTAAAAAGTCATATTCACGTCGTTGAAGCTCTGTTTTCTCTAGTCTTTCTAAATCAGATTTAGTAGACTTTCCATCTCTCTTAACAGCACTGTCAGTCGATTTTAGGCGCTGGATTCTTTCTTTTCTGATGGTTTGAGCATCTTTATAAGCTTCTCCGCTTTTAATCGATTGTTTCTTCGACCATTCCGCAGCATTAAATGACGAATTTCTTTCTGTTAATTCGTTACTTCCTTCTTTTAACTTGCCTTTTTCTTCCAAGTATTTTTGTAAAGCTGCGGCCTTAGCTGCTTCAATTTCTTTAGCTAATTGAGGATCTTTCTCAATCGCTTTGATACCATCTTTTTCCGCTTCTTTGGGGAATAATGCTTTACGCTGCTCATAGTACTTTCTTTTGAGCTCTAAAACGCGTTGCCTTTCGGTATCAATCTTTACTTTGGGCTGTTGCTTAGCTTCTTCCTTAGCAACTTGCTTCAATTGCTGTGCTTTTGTAGATCCTAGTTTATTCTCTACAAATTTGTGCTCTGGCGAACCAGCCTCACGCTGCAACAACATTTCTTTCATAATAGCAATACGCTCACGCTGTGTCAGCTGAGGCCATTTCTTCTCTAAGTCCTCTAACGACGGGAGTGTGATTGCTTTGGATTTGAAATTGGATTCTAGTTGACTAGACTTCTTTTGAAGTGTCTTCTTGGGATCCTCTTTCTTAGTTTGGACTGACTTTGATTTATCAGTTAGCTTGATGGGGGACTCTTGTGCAAAGCCCACCTCAATGTTTCCGAAGAAACACAAGGCTAAACCTATGAGCCAAAGCCTACTCCACTTAATGGGTATCGGATTCATCATATTCATTAGGTTAGTTTGAAAATGTATTCAATACTTGTAATTAAAAATTCAACAATTTTGAGCATATACAGTACAACTATAAATCTGTTTGTATACACTTTTAGGCTTATTGGTACTTTACCAATAAACCTTTATTTATGAGTGCTAATAATTTAATTCTCTTTATACCGTTCTCTTTCTAAAATAGAAGGGAACATGCTAGAGATTGGTTTGACTTTTTGCTTGTGGTATAAGCTGTTTGCTAATTGCATGTGTGAATATGCAAAGAAATGGGTACTACCAAAAAGGTTTGTAATCAAAGCAGTAAGGGATCTATTTACAACCGCAGCAGAAATGCAATAAATGATGAAGCTCACCTTATAAAGATGGCACATGTATAAATCATAATTAGTTGTTGGTTGAGTTATGTTTGTTAGTCGATTGATCATAAATAGGATTGAAATTAAGCAATAAACTTACGGCTATTTTCAAAAATAAAAAAAGATTCCAATTCTTTTTATTATCATTTTTTATCCAACACAATCGTTTTCTGGATTTGCTTAGGTAATTGTAGTATTTTAAAAAGGTGAGGCAACCCTTTTAAACAAATATTTGTCTATTGTAAATTACCTTCACCTAGATGTTAAATTTCTGTTAAAATTTAATACTTAAATAGTGTTTCATGAGGTATTACACATAGGTAAAACTTTATACTAAAGCCCTTATTCAATATTGATTCATCTGCTTTTATGGTCTGTAATAACGCTTTTTACGAGCGTCTTTACGATAACACTTCATCAATCTCTCTCAAATACTGACTTAAAGCCGTTAATTGAGGAGTGAGGTCGCGAACTGTAGGTTCGTTGGGGTTCTCAGTAAAAAAATCAATCAGTCGCTCGAACATGGACACGTCATAGGCTTGTAGTTGACGATAAAATGGAGTTGGCTTAAAATAAGGTTTGTATTTTTCCCATCGCTCCACCAATTGTTTACCAATCATCTCCCCGACAACTTTGAGCATGCTTTCCCATGCCTCTTCAAAATCACTACCATCATCCAACATAAACAATGCAGTATCAAAACTGCTACGAAGTTGAGTGATAAGCTTTAACAGACTTTCTTCTCCATGTCCATCTAAGAATTTTCGAAACTTTCCTGCTAAGCTCATACCTGAGGTCTGAATTTCTCCCAAATCGGAAGTTGGAAGCGCTTGCGTTAAATAGCTTAAAAAATCAGTTGGTAGCTTTAATAAATCAAGTTGATTGGTGTTTTGCATTTCCTCAAACCCTGCAATAAGTAATTTCACTGCTGGTTGTGTGCCGAGTAAGTATTTTCTCCAAAACTCACCTACATGAAGCCATTCACCTCCAATTTGACAAGGATCAATAATCAGTATGGCAGTTGTGTTGGCATCCAAATTTCCGTCATAAAGTTGTGTGGCTATGCCTTGAGTTTGAAAATAGGCTTGAGCGAGCTTTTGATAGAAAGTGGAAGAATGAGTGATGATCGTTAGCATAGTTAAAATCAGGATTTACGGAGTTTGTCAACTGTTTGGTTTTTTCATTTTTACTTCGCGCAAAATGGCCGCCGCACTAAAAAGCTACACCCAAAGAAAAAAGGAACAAAAAATCAGGCTAACTGTTCGCGTAATACCAATACATTCGGTAGCTGACCAGCCGCTAATTGTTGTAACTCTTGCTGAACAGGTGGCGATAGGTTAGCGATTGCCTCTTGATCGGCTAAGAAGGCTTTGGCTTTATCAACAAGCGCAGCATTAGGGTGAGCTACTTCGAAAACGGGGAGCAATTCTTCCATAATCGCTCTAAAAAAGGCATAGCTGTCTACACTGATTGCGCTTTGTAACCCACAATAATGTTCCCAAACGCCATCGAAATAGGCTTTTTTGAGTTGCTTCGACTCATTTAACGCATTTGGACTGAAGTTTCCCACTTGATCTAATAAACCTGAGCTTGGATTGTGCAAATCATAAAGAAAGTCTTCTCCTCCTCCGAATAGTTCTACTTGGATGTTTGGGCAATGTTGCTTGAACCATGCTACATCATAATCACTATAATAATGAGGCGCATTTTTATGCAAGAAAAGTAATAATTCAGCATCTTGTGTCTGCTCATCAATAATTTCTTTCAGCATTTCATTTCGAGGAGCGTAATATTCCTCGTATTCATCTTCAAAATCGGCTTCTTCCCGTTGAAGGTTAAGCTGGAGCAAACGCGCCCCCCCGTTCGCTACTTGAACTTGATGTACAAATGGATTAAGGTCAATGGGTTCATCGTCTTCGGTGATGGGTGAAATGGGAAGCCATTTCCAGTTGATTAAAATTAGTTTCATGCTGATCATAAAAGGACTTGAAAAAGTACTATCCCACATAGGAATATGCGGAAGATAGTAGTGCAAGAATACATAGAATTCTAGGAATGTACTAACCCATTAAAATAGATAATGAGGTAAACAACGTTTTAATGGAGTTACGCAATAGACTGAATTAAAAAATCCCCAACAGTTTATTTCTGCTGAGGATTGAGCTTAGTAAAAGTTTTAGAGCCTGTTTTAAAATAATGGTCATAGCTAACAATTACTTCCAAACAGGCTCTTAGATTTCTATTTATCGTGTTTGGCAATTATCCAAATGGCATGAATGATACCAGGTAGAAAACCGCAAATGGTCAATAAGATGTTTAGCCAGAATGCACCACGGATACCTACCGTGAAAAATACACCTAATGGGGGCAAAAGAATGGCTAAAATGATTCGAATGATGCTCATTTTTAAGTAAAATTAATTTAACAATGTTTTTGAGTTATCAGATGCAATTTACAAAAGTTCAATGGTAGCTCAAAAATTGGCTAAGGATTTAGGTAAATCCGATATTTTTTCCACGATACATGCAACTTTCAAAAAGTTGCATCCTCTTTAGGTTCAAATGTCAAATTAATTTTTTAAAAACATGAATGGTAAATTTTTTCAATTCGCTTTTATTTTTCTTTGTGTAATGGGTTTTGCTGCTTATGGTCAGCATTCAGAAACACGGAATGTGGGGAACTTCACGGAGATTAAAATTGGTGGGGCTTATGATGTGTATATCAAAAAGGGAAGCAGTGTAGCGGTACGACTTGAGGGGCCAGACAAAGATGTAAGTAAAGTAGTGACGGAGGTAGAAAATGGGGTATTGAAGGTACATAAGCAAAAGAAAAGCGGTTGGGGCAATTGGAGTTCTAGCCGCTCAGTAAAGGTGTACATTACATTTACAACGCTTGAGGGACTTTATTCTTCGGGTTCTTCTGACATTTTGGTAGAATCGGAAATTCAAGCAGATCAGTTTAGAGTTAAGTGTAGTGGCTCTGGCGATATGGAAGTACCGATGCGTGTCAATGCTTTGGATGCCAGTGTAAGTGGTTCAGGCGATATGCAGTTGAAGGGAAGCTCAGGTGCCTTGAATTTCCGAGTTTCAGGATCTGGAGATATTGATGCCAGTAACTTGAAAGCAAAGCAAGCCGATTTAAAAATCTCTGGTTCAGGCAGCATGCGTGTACATGTTACGGATCAACTCAATGCGCGTATTTCAGGCTCTGGACGTGTTCGTTACAAAGGAAACCCCAAACAATCCGT
>JBMYQA010000026.1:0-35439 GCA_049600855.1 Flammeovirgaceae bacterium
GGCCTAATGCCATTTATGCAAGCTCCGAATTACAAAAACAAGATTTAGAAAACCTGAAAGAACAGTATGAGCAATACGATGAGTTTCAAATAATTGCACAAAACGGAAGTGGCTTTCCCGAAGAACTATTAGAAGGGTTTCTTCAGAACATTGAACAAGTATGAGACGGCATTAACGCAAATCCAGATCAACTGTTTTTTTATTTACAGCACGTGTATCAGCTGGCAACGCTATAGAGATGACGCAAAACCATATTAACATATTGCCCAGTCCCTTTCCAGGATTAAGGCCTTTTAGTACCGAAGAAACGCATTTGTTTTTTGGTAGGGAGGGTCAAATAGACGAAGTGTTGGAAAAAATGGGAGCCCATAACTTTGTGGCAATATTAGGAACGTCTGGAAGTGGTAAGTCCTCTTTTATGTTTTGTGGCCTAATCCCTAGCTTACATGGAGGGTTTATGACGCAGGCTGGTTCTAATTGGCAAGTTACGGTCATGCGTCCTGGTTTTTCGCCAATCAATAACTTAGCAGAGGCCATTGCACGGGTAAATATGGCCGATGATGCAAATGAAAGTGACTTCTTCATCGCCAAAAGCGTAAATCAGGCGGTACTGCAAAGCAGTTCTTTGGGATTAGTAGAATTAATTAATCAAAATAAAAAAGATAACGATACCAATTACCTCATCTTAGTTGACCAGTTTGAAGAGATTTTCAGGTTCCAAGACACTAAAAATGAGGATCATGCCAATGAAATCCTAGCTTTTGTAAAGTTGTTGACAAGAGCAGTTGAGCAAACCGAATTACCCATTTATGTGGTGATGACGATGCGTTCAGATTTTATTGGAGATTGTGCCAAGTTTCCTCAATTCACCAAAATGATTAATGATAGTCATTACCTCATTCCGCAGATGACGCGTGAGCAAAAGCGAATGGCTATTCTAGGGCCGGTAGCAGTAGGAGGAGGAAAAATGACTTCTCGGTTGGTGCAACAATTATTAAACGATTTAGGGGATAATCCTGATCAGCTGCCCATTATGCAACATGCCTTGATGCGTACTTGGGATTTTTGGGGACGGCAACATTCCAAAGGCGAGCCAATTGACATCTACCATTATGAAGCCATTGGTGGCATGGAAGAGGCGCTTTCGCAACATGCAAATGAGGCTTATGAGGAATTAAATCAGGAACAGCAAAAGTTGTGTGAACGCGTATTTAAGTGTTTGACTCAAAAAGGGGAAGATGGCAGAGGTATTCGGCGACCAACTAAGCTGAAAGACATTTGTGCCATTACCGAAGCTGAACCTGAAGAAGTCATGTTGGTTATTGACTGCTTCAGAAAACAAGGCAGAACCTTATTAACGCCACCCATCTATGTAGAGATAGAAGATGATACCGTGGTGGATATTTCCCATGAAAGCTTGATGCGGATATGGGGTACCTTGAGAGAGTGGGTTCAAGATGAATCGGATTCTGTGAAGATGTACCTGCGACTGTGTGAAGCTGCTGCCATGTTTCAAGAAGGAAAGAGTGGTTTATGGCGACCGCCTGACTTACAGGTGGCAATGGCGTGGAAAGAAAAACAACAACCCAATGAAGCTTGGGCTGTGCGCCATGACCCTTCGTATGAACGAGCTGCTGTATTTTTAAAAACGAGTGAAGAACAATACAACGCTGAACAACGAGCAAAGCTTCGTGCACAAAAAGCTCGATTGAGAAGAACGCGAATTATTGCAGTGACACTCGCTTTGGCGACCATTATTTCCATTACCTTTTTAGTTTATGCGCAGATTCAAACCATTCAGGCTGAGAAAAACCTAGAGAATGCGAAAATTCAAGAAGAAAAGGCAAAGAAAAATGCCGCAGAAGCAGAAAAACAGACTGCATTAGCAGAAGAGCAATCGAAACTTGCCAAAGAACAAGAACAAATTGCCTTAAATAAGACCGCTGAAGCCTTAGAGAGTGAAAAGCGGGCTAAAGCCAGTGAAAAACGGGCAATAGACGCACTCGCAAAAGCTGAAGAAGCCGCCCGAGAAGCGCAAAAGCAAAAAGAAAAAGCCGAACTAAATGCTACAAGAGCCGAAGATGCACTGGCGTTGTCTGAAAAAAATGAAAAGTTAGCAGAGGAAGCTAAGATTCGGGCTGAAAAAGGAGAAGAAGCCGCTCAAAAACTGCGATTTAAAGCATTGGCGCAAACGATGGCCGTAAAATCATTACAGTTGAGGGATACAGCACAAAAAGCGATTGTAGCTAAACAAGCTTTTGAGTTTAATAAAGAATACAATAGTGATGAGCTGAATTCAGATGTTTATGCCGGGTTGTATGATGCGCAAAAGCTCTTGGAAGGCGAAGGTTTTAATTCGTTGCGTTTAGGAGAAGATGAGGGAGAAACTTCGATGAATGGAGGGAATGGGAATGCTGTACAAGCCATCTATTTTGACAAAGATAATAACATCTACACAACGGGGAGTGATGGCATTATTAAAAAGTGGGACTTAGCTCAAAAAATGGCTATGAGTTTATTCACGGAACAAAATATCAATCGAGATTTAAAAATTAGTGATGACGGAAAGTATGCCATTGTAGCGACTACGGGAAATCAGATTAAGCGTTATGATTTAGATAATCCCAACTCAGGAAGTGAGGAGTTATATGTACATGCAGGAGGCGTTTGGGAAGTGGAGTTTACACCTGATAAAAGTTTTGTGCTGAGTATTGGTGAAGATGGTAAATTGCGTAAAGGAAATATTGCAGGAGGTGGCAGTCGAGTATTTGCATTACCCTCATCAAGACTAATGTCGATTGAGGTGGATCATATTAAAAATACCTTGTTTGGAGTAACTGAAAATGGTAAAATCTTGTATTGGAATTTGGCGGAAGGAACTTCAGAAGAACTATTATTTGAAGAGAGAAATGAACAAGGGAAATCTATAGCGTTAAGTCCTGATGGCCAATACATTGCCGTTGGTTTTGAGTCGGGAAAAGTAGTGGTATGGGATTTCCAAAACGATAAAATTGTACAAGCATTAACTGGTCATACGGCAGCCATTAAGTCATTGAACTTTAGCCCTGATGGAAAGTATTTGGTAACGGGAAGTTTTGATCATACCGCTCAACTTTGGGATTTAAAATCATTGAATGCCCCCATGGTAATTTTTGATGATCACACTTCTTGGGTTTGGTCTACCGCTTTTACACCCGATAGTAGCATGCTGTTAGTGGGTTGCTCAAATGGAGAAATTAAATATTATCCATTAAATATGGTGGTGATTGCCAATCAAATTGAGAATAAAGTAAATAGAAAGCTGACCAAGCAAGAATGGGAACAATTTGTAGGGAAGGACATTGAATATCCATATTAAAGAGGTGTGGTGAATAACCTCAATTTAAGCACTCTTCAGCACATTAAATATATGAGAGCAATTTATCTGCTTATAGTTATTAGTTGTACTTTATTTTTCCCAAGCTTATTACAAGCTCAAATTGATTGTGTACAACGATTTACCGAAGCTCAAAAAGCTTATGAAGCAGGAAAACTGAGTGAGGTAGAAGGAATTTTGAAAGATTGCATGCGTATGTTTACTCCTGAAGAGCGCGTAAAAGCCTATCGGTTAATTACGCTTGCTCATATTTTTTCAGATAAATTAGATGAAGCTGATGAGAGCTACGCCAAGTTACTCGGTTCTGATCCAGATTATGCACCTAGCCAAAGTGATCCATTAGAATTACAATATCTACATAAGAGCTTTAAAACTTGGCCAACCGCATCTTTTGGTTTAGCAGGAGGACCAAATTTAACCACTCCCAATATTACACAATACCATAGTGTAGATAATTCAGATTTACCTGATGGTGTATACTCGAATCAAGTGTCTTTTCAAATAGGAGTGGTTGGAGAATATTATTTTGGAAATAACTACAGTATTTCTCCCCAAGTATTTTTGACCACCAATCGGTTAAATTTTGAAGATAACCTCTTTGACTTTAGCACCCTTACGTATCAAGAAACACAACAGTGGCTTGAAGTCCCCATTGTATTTAAACGCTATTTTAACTGGAGAAAAGCCAATGTTAGGCCCTTTATTAGTGTTGGAGCCTCTGCAAGTTTTTTACAGAAATCGGAGGCAGCTGTGGTAAGAAATGTAACGGACGGAAGAGATGCTACGGGACCAGATGTGAACACAGAAAGCTTGAGAAACAATCGAAATTATAGTGCAATCGCTTCGATAGGAATTAAAAAGCATTTTAGACACATTCATGCCTTTTTTACCTTGAGCTATCGAAGAGATTTTTTAAGTCAAGTCAATCAAGATAAACGGTATAATATCCCAGAGCTCGTATATCGATATGGTTACATTGATAACGATTATAATACCTCATATATCGTAGCCTCATTCGGAATAAGCTACGCATTGTATAACCACAAAAGAAAAGTACCAAGAATTCCCGATACGGAAAGAAAGGTAAAGGATTCATTCGCTAAAAAGAAAAAAAATAAATGAGGTTGATCGCAAACTACTGTACTCAGCAGTACCGTATTGAGCATTGGAGTAGGGGACTGAACGCTTTTTAGTAAGAGACAAAACAGGTGAACATCAATTCATCAATTTATATTCATCAAATTAATACATTTTATAGTCCATGAATATCCATCGGATACTAATTATCATTCTTTGTATAGGAGCTTTAATCAGTTGCGATGATGAAAGTTCTGATTTTGGTTTAGCACATACCTTTGTGAAGTTTTATGGAGATGTGAATACAAATTCAGGAATTAAAGCTTTACCAACCGCAGATGGGGGATACATTGTATTGGGAGAAACAATTTTTGGTGATACTGCCACGTCTGCCCATTTGTTTAAAACGAATCAATTTGGAAATGAGGAATGGTCTCTAGTGATTGATGAAGATAATCTCAATTCGGCTAAAGATATGCTGATTGACGATGACGGTAGCTATTTAATACTAGTAGATGGCTTTGAATTAACCGCTGGAAATCAGCGAAACTTTGACATCAAGTTAGTGCGAGTTTCTCCAACAGGAACAGTAGTTGGTACGGAAATATTTGATAGTGATGGTTTGGGGACTTACGAAGAAAAGGGAAATGGAATTACCAAAGCAGCAGATGGAGGTTATTTCATTATCGGATCTACCAATAATACTGCTGGTGGTGATTTAGATATGTACGTACTTCGGTTAGATGATGCTTTGAATGTGTTATGGGATAAGGTGTATGGAAATGTCAACGGGTTAGAAGATATTGGAACAAATCTCCTTGAAGATGCTACTGGTAATCTGATTTGGTTAGGAACTGAACAGGTGAATGCAACGAATACACGAGTGCGAATGGTGAAAACCAACTCATTGGGAAATATTTTATGGGATTTTAATTATCCTGTAGTTGAAAATAACACGATTGTAAATGGGAAAAGTGCTTCAGGAGGGTTGATCAGTTTGAATAATGGATATGTATTCACGGGAAGTCATTCATCAAGAGGGGTAATTTTGGCAAAAGTGGATGGCGATGGAGCGCAACAATGGTTCCGGCAGTTTAGCCAAAATATGGGAGCAGAAGGGCGAGCTTTGGCTTTAGGAACAGATAATACGCTGCTAATAGCAGGAAAAACTTCTGGAACAGAAGCCTCGAATATGATGCTTCTCAAAACAGATATTCAAGGTTTATTTATATGGTCTAATACGTTTGGTTCAACAGGAATTAATGCCGCTAATTCGGTAGCAGCTACACCTGATGGTGGGATTATCATTGCAGGAGATGGAGCCTTTGATGCCAACCAAATGATGAATCTCATCAAAACTACTCAAGATGGAATAACCTCAGAATAATACTTTAACAACCAGCTAGTCAGTTCATTACATTACATGAAATATGGGAAAGAAATACAACATTACGCAAAAACTCAGTCTGATCGTTTTACTAAATTTTATCCTTTTCGTTTCTTATGGTGCTCCCAAAAAGGTGTTTAGGGTGGCGCCTACCATTTCAAGCTTTCCGGGAAATGCTTGTGTTGGAGAAACGATCACGATTACAGGAAATCATTTTACAGGAACCATTGATGTCACTATAAATGGAGCTACTGCGGCATTTGTTGTTCAAGATAATATGACGATTGATGCTACGGTACCTAGCGGGGCTTCATCTGTTGGTACCATTAGCATTCAAAATGGAACAGGAACTACTACTTCTTCGAGTTCCTTTATTGCCGTTGCTTTACCTACAGGCACCCCTACTATTACCACACCTGATGGTACCGAGTTTTGTGCAGGTGGAAGTGTAGAAATCACCGCAAATGGAACTTTAGGTAGCAATGAAGTTTATCAGTGGTATGAAGATGGCATAGAAATGACGGGAGAAAATGAGAGTACATTATCAGTAACAACCGCTGCCGATTACACCCTAACCATTAAAAATGCAGTTACTGGATGCCAAACGGCTGAATCAGGCGCAGTGATGATCATTGAAAATGCACTTCCTGCTGGTACACCCTCTATTACCACAGCCGCAGGTACCGAGTTTTGCGAAGGAGATACCTTAGAGATTACCGCCAATGGAACCTTAGGCACAAACGAAGAATACCAATGGTTGCAAGATGAGGTAGAAATGGCAGGAGAAACCAACAGCACATTAGAAGTAATAGCAGGAGGAGATTATACGTTGATTATTCGAAATACCATAACGGGGTGTGAAACCGCTCCTTCAGCCATTGAAACCATTATAGAAAATCCTCTACCAGATCAACCTACAATTACAGCCATTGGAGCCACCACGTTTTGTGATGGAGATGAAGTGACCTTAGTAGCACCCGCAGGTTTTTCGACCTACAATTGGTTTTTAGATGGCATAGCAGGTGGTACAAATGCGCAATCCCAAACAGTTCCCACAGCAGGAGATTATACGCTTATTGTTGAAGATGCAGATGGTTGTGCAAGTCCCGTTTCTGCTGCGGTTACCGTCACGGTAAATTCCAATCCAGTAATTGATCCAGGAACGCCTCCAACCATTTGTGAAGGGCAAAGTGTCAACTTGAATGCCAGCGCAACAGGAGGAGACGGTTCGTACCTATACGCTTGGACACCAACAGATAGTTTGAGTGATCCAACGATTCGGAACCCTGTAGCTTACCCTTCTTTTACCACAAACTATACCGTTACCGTTACCGATGGCAATGGTTGTAGCGATGAGGATAATTTATTGATAACCGTAAATGATACGCCAGTCATTAACTTAGTGAGTACAGATGCGGATCATGTTATTTGTGAAGAAGATGAAATTACCTTTACCGCAACAGGACCATCAGGAACTGTATTTGAGTTTTTCATCAACAATATTTCTCAAGGCGCACCCAGCACAACAACTACGCTGACAACTACCACACTTCCTGTTGGAGATAACGACATTCGTGTGACAGGAACATTCAATGGTTGTTCCATTACCACTCAAGACATCACAGTCACGGTAGATGCGCTCACTGCCGTTAGTATTGATCATCCTACGCAATCTACTTATACTACCGAACAAGATACCGTTGAATTAGTGGGTAGTCCAACGGGTGGTGTATTTTCGGGGCCAGCTGTAGCAGGGGATGTGTTTTATGCTGAAAACTTAGGCATAGGGGGGCCATATACGATAACGTATACTTACACAAATACAGCTGGTTGTGTATCTGTGGCAACACATGATATCAATATTACAGATACAAGAGCTATTCTTTTAGATGAAACGTATTGCGCAGATGCTGCTGATGTTACTTTAACGATTACTGATGTTCCTAATGCTCCTTCGTTAGGAATATCTCCTTCAACACACCTCTTACTGGCTGTCCGAAATATTACCGCAGGCGAAGCTTCTCCGATGCTTACGCCTTATACTTTCTCACCAAGTAGTTTGACTGCGGGATCTTACATTGTTGAAGCCATCTACAGAGAAATAGGAACCTTCCGAATCATTAGGTTTGAAGAAAAGGTTGTCGTTGATTCAGTTCCTTCCATTAGTATCGATGGACTAGATGCCGCTTATTGTTATGACAATGTAACCATTAACTTCGAAGCAAGCACGAATACAGGGACATTTGCTTGGACAGGCGTTTCCACAGGAGCGTCCAATTTTGATCCAACCTTAGACTTGAACATTAGTGGTGATCCGAATCAAGATACGGTGCATACGGTAATGCTTACCTATACGGATGGAAACAATTGTTCGAATACAGCATCCCAAGTCGTAACCATTAATGCATTACCCGATGCTACGTTTACAGGATTAGACGCAGATTACTGTTTTAGCGATGCCGCTGAATTACTGACTAGCCTGCAAAGTGGAGGAACATTTACTGGTGCAGGTATTACGGATAATGGAGATGGTACAGCTAGTTTCGACCCTCGAACAGCTTTTTTGACAGAAGAACCTGATTCAACAAGCGCATTAACCGTTTCCTTTGATATTGTTTATTCATACACCAATACAAATCTGTGTAGTGATTCTACCATGCAAACCGTAGATGTCAATGAGTTACCTGATGTTGGAATTACAAGAGCAGGGCCGGGGCCATTTCGCCAAGAGTTTTGCTTTGATGCATCTCCAATGGCATTAGAAGGAATGCCTACTCCTGGAGCAGGAGAAACAGGGGTATTAGCTGGAAATGGGGTAATAGATTTAGGAACTGGCTTTGGTGGGTTCGATCCAAGCGTTGCTGCAGTGGCCGCTGGAGCAACTTCTCCGACCGACATGAATACCTTTCATACCATTACCTATACGTTCACGGATGTAAATGGCTGTATAAATACTGCAACAGAAGATTTTACAGTATATAAGTTGCCCGATGTAAGCTTTACAGGCTTGAATACGGATAAAGCTTATTGCCATAATGCAGCACAGATATTATTGACAAGTGATTCAATCCCTGATGGGATAAATACTTTTGGTGAGTTCGAGCTTGAACGTTTAATGGGAGAGGATGATCGTGCCATTATGGATAACGGAGATGGAACGGCCTATTTTGATCCGCGAATGGCTACAAGAGATGTAAATGCTGACTCAACAGGAGGAATAGATACCGAGCACATCGTTGTATATGAATATGAAGATGCAAATGGTTGCGAAAATTCATTTCAAGATACTATTACCGTATATTCATTGCCGCTATTAGACATTACAGGAGTATTTGATCGAGATGAATTCTGTTATTTTGATACCACCATTGTCGTTACGGGAGTGCCAACTAGTGCGGCTGGTAGTTTTTCAGGTTTTGGAATTACTGATAATGGAGATGGCACGGCCAACTATCAGCCCGACTCAGCGGCTTTTCAAGCAGGAAGAACCAATCCTGTATTTATGGGACAGGAGCGTAATGACATTGTTTACACCTATACAGACGGTAATAATTGTACCAATGAAATCGATATTGAACTACGTGTAAATCCATTACCAAACGTTTCTATACAAAGTGTAGATTCTTATTATTGTTTTGATGAGGGAATTGACAATATAGAAGGAAACCCTGCAGCAAGTTCTGGTATCAGTGGCGTACTTACTGGTAATGGTGTCATTGATTTTGGAGATGGTACTGGATTATTTGACCCTGAAATTGCAGCAAGTGATGTAGGAATTACTGATCCTACAGCGAGTAACTCTACCCATATCCTTACCTATACTTACAGAGATAACGATGGTTGTGTAAACTCAGATAGTGCTACAACTATAGTAAATGCATTACCAACCGTTTCATTTACGGGACTAGGAGATAAAAATTTCTGTATTGATGAAGACCCTGTAGATTTAATTGGGAATCCAATAGGGGATGAAATAAGTACATTTGGGCAGTTTAGTATTACTGGAATTCCTGATTTAGATTTTGATAGCAAAGTTAATTTCAACCCACAGATTGCATTTAATGCGAATGCAGCACCTAGCGACTCGGTCGTTAAAGTACCAATTCTCTATGGGTATGAAGATTCTTTTGGATGCCAAAATTTTATTTCGGACACAGCCATCGTTCGAGATTTACCCACCGTATTCTTTTCAGGATACAATGCCAGTCGAACCTATTGTTTTAATGATGCTAGCTTCACACTTACTGGAAGAACACCAGAAGGAAACCCTGTAACCTTCTTTGGTGAAGGCATACAAGTCGATAATGGCGATGGAACAGCCATTTATAATCCAAAATTAGCGCATACCAATTTAGGCTTGGATTCGCTAACACAAACAGGGTTTGACGAAGTTAAATATGCTTTTACCAATGCGAATGGCTGTACAGATACTGCGAGGGTAACCATTACCATTTTACCATTATCTGAGATACTCAATTTTACAGATCAAGCTGTTTGCTTTGATGAAGCGATTAACCTTAATCCGTTGCCAACTACTGGCATGGCTACAATATTTACTGGAAATGGCATTACCGACAATGGTGATGGAACAGCCCTTTTCGATGGGGAAGTGGCTGCAAATGTAGTGGGAGTAACAGATCCAACGGCTCAAGTCACCACACATGAGGTTACCTACACCTTTACCAATAATAACGGATGTACCAATGCCAAAACCATTACACTAACCGTGAATCCACTTCCTGTAGTTTCCTTTACAGGATTAGGCGATAGGGAATTTTGTATTGATGAAAATGAAGTGACACTCACTGGAACTCCGCAAGGAGATGAAACGAATACTTTTGGTGAATTCTTCATTAATGGAATCAATGACTTTGATGCAAACAGTGAGGTAAGCTTTTCTCCTGTACTAGCTTACAATGCTGCGGCAATGCCTGGCGATTCAGTTGTTGTTGCGCCCATTACGTTCAGTTATCAAGATGCGTTAGGGTGTGTAAACACGGTAGAAGATTCTGCCATTATTTACGATAAACCAACTGTATTTTTCTCAGGCTTTAATCCAACAAGAACCTATTGTTTTAATGATGCCAGCTTTACCCTTACGGGTAGAACGCCTGAAGGGAATCCAGTAGCATTTATTGGAAATGGCATTCAGACGGATCATGCAGACGGAACAGCAGTATATAGTCCGAGACTAGCCATTGAGAACCTTGGGTTAGACTCTTTGAGTGATACAGGAGTGGATGAAGTAAGTTATGTATTTACGGATGCGAATGGCTGTACAGATACTGCTAAACTTACCGTAACGATACGACCACTTTCTGCAATTACCAATTTCACAGATCAATCGCTTTGTTTTGATGGGACTTTGGATTTATTGCCCGCTCCAACTAATGGGATGGCCGCGTTCTTCTCTGGCAATGGCATTACCGATAATGGTGATGGTACAGCAGTGTTTGATGCCACAACAGCAGCGGCAGCAATAGGAGTTACTGAACCTACTGCACAACTAACCACACATGATGTCTCCTATACTTTTACCAACAACAATGGCTGTACCAATTCAAAAACCATTACGCTTACAGTAAACCCCTTACCAGTAGTGAATTTCAGTGGATTAGCAGATGAATATTGCTATGATGGCGAAACCATTACATTGGCGGGATCTCCTTTGGGAGTTACTGGATCTTTTGCAGGAAATGGAATCCAAATTGATTTTCAAAACGGTACTGCAACGTATTCGCCCTCAAAGGCTGCGCAGTTATTAGGGGCATTAAATCCAACTGATTTTGCCGTAACAGATACTGTAACCTATACCTTCACCGATGATAATGGCTGTACCAATTCATTTTCGGATACAGTAGTGATTAATCCATTGCCAAGTGTCAGTATTACTGGTTTTGAGAATGAATATTGTTACGATGCGGTGGCCGATTCTTTATTTGGTGCTCCCGCAGTAATTGCTGGAACAAGTGGCATATTTTCTGGAAATGGCATTACAGATAGTCCTGATGGTTTATTAGCTGAAAATGGGGATGGAATCGCCTTATTTTTACCAGAGCTTGCCGCTACTCAAGCAGGTGCGCCTTCAGCAACCTCTCAGGTAACTAATCATCAAATTACCTATACGTATACAGATGTAAAAGGATGTTCAAATGCGGAGACGGTTATTTTAAGAGTGAATCCGTTACCTAGTGTAACCATTGTTCCAGTAACGCTGACCTATTGTTACGATGCGGCTCCATTCCAATTAACGGCTAATCCTAAAGATACCACGGGCGTGCGCAGTGCTGTATTCTCAGGTAGGGGAGTTACCGACTTTTTAAACGGCAATGCTGAGTTTAATCCAGCAAATGCGGCAATGGAAGCGGGCATTACCGAGCCTACAAGTGGAAATTCTGATCATACCATTACGTATACCTATACCGATGTGAATCGCTGCGTCAATAGTGATTCCATTACACTAACCGTATTTGCATTACCAGATGTAAGCTTTACACTTGATAATAATGGACTAAATGGACAAAAAGAATATTGTCCGTCAACAGAACCGTTTACCTTAAGATCGAGTTTATCTGAGCTTTCAAATACCCTTGCATTATTTAGTGGAGAAGGCGTGATCGATTTCAGCCAAGGTTTGGGTACATTTGATCCAAATAGTGCCGTAGTTGCTTCTGGCGTAGATCCTAACCTGAATAATACAGATACTACGCGACACATTATTCGCCTGTTTTATACCGATGCCAATAATTGCTCAAATGAAGTTTTTGATACCCTAACCATTAACCCACTGCCAAGAGCAAGCTTTAATATGTTGAATAACTGTGGGGTAGAACCGATAAACTTTGAGGGCGAAGGAATTACTAACACAACTATTACGGATTGGTTTTGGGATTTTGGCGATAATACCAATGCAGTACTTCAAAACCCTTCACATCTTTTTGGAGCAGCTGATTTTTATAACGTTAGCCTACGGGTAACTACAGATAAGGAATGTGAAGACGATACTGCTCGAATTGTACAAATTGGTGGTAAGCCTACAGCTGACCTCAACTTTATTAGAATTTGTTTTAATGATACGGTATTCTTTACGGATCAATCGTTTGTGGTAAACCCCGCTGTAGATACCATTTCCACTTGGACATGGGATTTTGATGACCCTGGCGGCGCGGGTTCGCCAGCTTCTGCTCAAAATCCGTTTCATGTCTATTCTGATACAGGTACTTATCATGTGGTTTTTATCATAGAAACCAATAATGGCTGTCGGGATACAGCTACTCAACTGATTGATATTTTACCTGTAGTACCGATAGATGAATTTCCATATGTAGAGAGTTTTGAAGCGGGAGATGGTAGCTGGTCATCGGGAGGAATCAATGATTCTTGGGAACATGGTGTGCCTGCTGGAAACTCCATTGATTTTACGCCAGCAGGAAATCGGGTGTGGATGACAAAACTCGACTCTACTTATAATGTAGATGAAATGTCGTATGTAGATGGGCCCTGTTTTGATTTTGGCATACTAGACCGCCCCATGATTTCCATTAAGGTGTGGTCTGATACAGACCCATCTAGGGACGGAGCCGTACTTCAGTTTTCGGAAGATGATGGACTTACTTGGCAAAATATTGGTGATTTAACCAGCCCATACAATTGGTATGATCAAAATATTGCGGCTCAACCAGGTGGTAGCCCAAGTGGTAACCCTGCTTGGACGGGGCAGTACGGAGGATGGAGAACGGTAAGGCACGAACTGGATGATTTGAAAGGAAGAGCTGTGCGTTTAAGAGTTGCCTTTGGCTCTGATGCGGCAGATGATGTAACCGATGGTTTTGCTTTTGATGAAGTTTGGATTGGCGAACGATCTAAAACGGTGTTAGTAGAACATTTTACAAATTCATCCACAGCGGCAGATGCGAGCGTAAATCCATCGCTGAATGCAGCTATCAATGCCTTCCCTGTAGCAGATGTAGTCGCTATCCAATATCACCTCGAATCAGATGCAGGGCAAGTGCCAGACCCATTTAATGTGTATAACCCTGTTGATCCAAGTTCACGCGCTTTATATTATGGCATCTCAGCAACACCAAGTACCGTGATTGATGGTGCGCTAGTAAATCAAGCTGATGTGAGTGTCAATTTGTTGCGAGAAAAAATATTAGGTAGTCCTGATTTATTAGGTACAGCAGCTTTTGATTTAGACTTAACTTTTGATGCCTTACCGAACGAAACATTAAATGCGCGGTTAGAGATTCAGGCTAACGACACCATTATGGGAGAAGTATTGGTACATTTTGCAGTATTAGAACGAGCCGTAGATTTAACAACACCTACTGCAAATGGTGAAACCCGTTTTGAATGGATCATGAAAAAACTACTTCCTGATGGGGCGGGTACTAGCTTTAATCAAACGTGGTTTCCAAATGATCAGCAGACCGTCACGCAATCGTGGGAATTGCTAGACATCGAGAATCCTGATCAAATCGCAGTAGTTGCCTTTATCCAACAAAATAATGCGGGTGGGGTAGAGGAAAACCTGGAAGTCTATCAGGCGGTATATGCTCAACCAAGTGTGGTGCCTCCCGTAGTCATTTCTGGCCTAGATGGAGAACTTCCCAAAGCTTTGCAGCAAACTACACTCTATCCCAATCCTGCGGATGACCGTTTGTTTGTCGTATTTGGCGGAGATGTAACCGAAGACTACGCATGGGATTTATACAACAATTTAGGGCAAACGCTTCAAACAGGAGCCATTCGTAAAGGAAGCAATGGGTTTGTAGTAGATACGAAATCAATCCCTCAAGGGGTGTACTTTGTAAGAGTAAGAACAAATGATGCACAATTAGTGAAAAAGGTGGTGGTGAATCATTAGTAAGACAAGTTCTTTAATTGAACCGCATGTAAGCTAGTTTTATATGCGGTTTTTTAATACTTTGATTACAAAGTAGTTAATGACAATTATGAAAATATTTACAGCCCCTCAAATACGAGCGATTGATGCTTATACCATTGCACACGAACCCATTCCATCAATAGATTTGATGGAACGTGCCTCAGCAGCATTTGTGGAATGGTTTGTCAACACATTTACCAATCATTATTCGATCAAAATTTTTGCAGGAATAGGAAATAATGGCGGTGATGGACTTGCAGTAGGGAGAATCTTACAAGAAGTACATGGATATGAAGTAGCAGTTTATGTCGTACGGTTTTCCAATAACGTATCTCCTGATTTTGCACGAAATGAAGAGCGGCTCTCTAAATTCCATAACATCACGAATGAACTAGACTTTCCTGAAATAACAGATCAAGACATTGTAATTGATGCCATTTTTGGTTCAGGATTGTCACGTCCAATTGAAGGTTTTACGGCAAAACTGATTCAAAAAATCAATGAAAGTAAGGCACAAGTGGTTTCCATAGACATCGCCTCTGGATTATTTTGTAATGCGTTGAACACCGATCAATCCATTATTAAACCAGCTGTGACCATCTCGTTTCAATTTCCAAAACTATCTTTTCTACTTCCTCAAAACGAAGCATTTGTAGGAGATTGGCAGGTTGTTGATATTGGGCTACATCCACAAATTATTGCAGATACACCAACGCCTTTTGAATATGTAGATGAGGAGTTTGTATATCCTTTAGTTCAGAAACGTTCCAAGTATGCACATAAGGGCACTTTTGGGCATGTACTCATTATAGCTGGAAGTTATGGAAAAATTGGGGCAGCCCTGTTGGCAGGCAAAGCCGCTTTAAGAAATGGAGCAGGTTTAGTTAGTGTGCACCTGCCCAAATGTGGCTATGAAATGATGCAAACTGCAGTTCCTGAAATTATGTGCTCCATTGATGCTGACCCAAAGTATATTTCCGAACTGCCCGATTTATCAAAATACAAAGCCATAGCCATTGGACCAGGTATTGATAAAGAGGATCAAACAAAAAAGGTATTAAAATTATTAATTGAAGAAGCAAATTCCCCATTGGTATTAGACGCAGATGCATTAAACTTATTGGCAGAAAATCCAGTATGCTTAACACAGCTTCCAGAAAATAGTATTCTAACTCCTCATCCGAAAGAATTTGAACGATTAGTAGGGCAAACGAATGATCATTATGAACGTTTAGAAAAGTTACAAGCTTTTAGTAAGCAATATCAAGTGATTGTGGTATTAAAAGGTGCCCATACAGCCATTGCTGTTCCTGAAGGCAAGGTGTTTTTTAATTCAACAGGAAATCCAGGCATGGCTACAGCAGGTTCGGGAGATGTGCTTACAGGAATGATCGCAGCCTTACTAGGGCAAGGTTATGCCGCTAAAGATGCCGCGGTTTTAGGCGTGTACTTGCATGGAGCAGCAGGAGATGGGGCTCGTGATGAAGTTGGCGAAGTAGGTGTGATTGCTTCCGATATTATTGCACAAATTGGCAATGCCTATCGAATGGATGCCAACTCATAAGTAGGCAATAGAAAATAATCAAAAGAAGCTGCCAAAAGACACGGTTATTTTTTATTGACTACTTAAAAACAAATCTTCTATCTTTGCAGGCTAATCGCCATCGAAATCATGCACAATAACTATTTTTTTATAAAACAGTTGAGTAAAGTATTGGGAGAACAGCTCAAAGGACTAGAAGTAGCTGTTTGTTTTAGCCAAAACCGAGATGAATTAATCATTGGGTTTTGTGATCCTAATACTGAATTTTGGATGAAAGCCAGTTTTCAGCCTGATTTGTGTATGTTGATTTTTCCTGAAGAATTCCAACGGGCAAAAAAAAATAGCATTGATTTATTTCATCCAATTATTGGATGCGAAGTTCTTCAGATAAGGCAATTTAACAATGAACGTGCTTTTGCCATTGAACTGACCAACAATCTACGTTTGGTCATTAAGTTGTTTGGCAATCGTGCCAACATCGTGTTATTTGAAGGGGAGGTAGCGATTGATTTATTTAGAAAACGATTCACGAAAGATGCAGTCAGCAGCTACAGCGAATTGGACCGAACAATAGGGCAAACTCGTGCAGATTTTGAACGATTAGGTTTAAAAAAGTGCTTTCCAACATTTGGAAAAGCGATTTTAAAAGAATTAGAGCAACATCAGTTTGAACAGCTTTCTTCTGATTTGCAGTGGGAAAAGATTCAAGAATTACTAGAATACCTCAATCATCCGCATTATTTTATCCATGAGAATAAAGGCCGACCTGAGCTGACCTTGTTTGAGCGAGAGAATACGGTGTTTGAATCAGATTCTCCCATTAAAATCAGCAATGAGTTTTTTCATCGTTTTGCCAAGGTTTACTTTGTAGAACGGGAGAAGCTAAAAACCTTAAAGTGGGTACAAAATCGAATCAAACAAACTGAAAATTACATTCATAAGAATACCAAGCGACTGCACCAACTTGAACATGGATCACGATTTGAAGAAGTAGCCAATATCATCATGGCTAATCTACATCAAATTGACCCAACTGCGGAAGAGGTAGAGTTGCATGATTTTTACAGAGATCAACCCATTAAAATCAAGTTAAACCCTCGGCAAACTCCCCAAAAAAATGCCGAAAAGTATTACCGAAAAGCCAAAAATCAGAAGCAAGAAGTCAACCAGCTCAAAGAAAATATTAAAGTCAAAGAGCAAGCCCTGTTAAACTGGATGGAGCACATTGAAGCCATCGAAAAATTAGCGACGTATAAGGAAGTGATGAAATACCGCAAAGACAATGGCATTACGCCGGATGATACCGATCAAGTGCAATCATTGCCATTTAAGCGATTTACATTTCAGGGATTTGAAATATTGGTTGGGAAAAATAGTAAGGGAAATGATGTATTGACTCAAAAATATGCCTATAAAGAGGATTTATGGCTACACGCACGCGATGTAACAGGATCGCATGTAGTGGTAAAGTATAAACCCAAGCAGCCATTTCCTCCTCTAGTAATTGAAAAAGCAGCTTCATTAGCAGCGTATTATTCCCAGGGCAAGACAAACAAACACCAACCTGTAATTTACACACCCAAAAAGTTTGTAAGGAAACCGAAAGGTTCAGTGGCAGGCCAAGTGGTGATCGACAAAGAAGAAGTGATTATGGTGGAGCCGAAGCATTTTAATGAAGATTTAAGCAGGTGAGTAAAATGAATGTGGTATTTTTAGTAGCTTATTTTGGAGCTAAAAAAGGCGATAAAATCGCAGTTTAGCAGCGTTAAATAAGATTTTATCAACGCATTTTAGTTTCAAAAGAAACGGTAAAAATGCTGTATTCATTTTGCTTACATGCTTATAAAGACAAACTTATCTGCTGAAAAGCAAAAAGAAGGAGCGTCTCCCCTTCTTCTGCAAATTGTGGTTTATATTCAAAGCGAAATCTTAATATCGTTGTTGTTTGTATCTATTCAATCAGCAATAAATCAATAACATTACCCAAACATACGCTATTTTTTATAAATTAGAGAAATCTTTAACAGTTGTTTGGTTATGTTTTAACTTGTTGATTTAAAGGTTCTTACGAAGAAAAATCATAAAATTATAATAGATTTTTCTAAGTAAGTATTACTTTATATTACACTGATTTAAAGCCTTGTTTTTCAGAATGTTATAACAACGATTAGACAAGTCGCGATCCATGATACTCGACCTATAAAAAGGTGAGAGCAGTATCATAATCAGGCTCTTGCGTAATTTCAGGTACCAACTCCGAATGAATAATTTTTAAGTTTTCATCGGTTACTAATACACCTCTTGCATATAAACCAGTGAGTGGACCAGATGCCATGTAAGAATTATTTTTTGCCCAATCTCGATGTCTAAAATCTGAAGTAGTAATGGCATTCTCAATTCCTTCAGCAGCACAAAATCGCTTGAACGCAAACGGAAGATCTAATGAGGTAAATACTAACACCACATCAGAGCGATCCTTAAGTTTGCTTGAGAAGGTTTTTAACGATAATGCGCAAATGCCAGTATCTACACTAGGAAACACATTGAATACTACTTTTTTTCCTTTGAGTTCGTCATAACTCAATTCAGATAAATCGGTTTTTAATAACCTGAACTCAGGAAGTTGTTGGCCTACTTGAGGAAATTCTCCTGCAATATCAATAGGGTTACCAGCAAATGTAACTTGACTCATAATCAGTGGGTTAACTTGTTGAAAAAGAGTTTAATTAAGCTAAGGCTGTGTGTTTGAGTAACATACCTTGCCTTATAACTAAAGTTACATGCTAAACTTGAAAGTTCAGTTTTTTGTTAGAAGAAATTTAAAATCGTAATTGTTTGGGGCATTCTATTGAAAAAAGCCCATCTCAAACTGAGATAGGCTTTTATTGGTAAGTAAATGAAAAACTTAAATTACCATGTCCTTAGTCTTCCAAAACAGACGGAAATCTGTTCTAATTTCTTAAAAGTAGGTCAGCACTCGGCTAACCTACCATGCTTCTAACATTCATGCTGAGTAGAGAAAATGTTGAGAAAACAGCCACCTTGCCTTTACCCTAACCAATAACTTTTAGCTAAGGCAGCTGCTATATTTTAATGATTTACGGAGTTAAATCTTTTTAATAACGCCTTGCCGTGTCAGGGCGTTCTACTCCATTTCAGCGCGGACTGGGAACCCAATCTGCAACCAAATCATGGATTCTTTCCTGTTTAGCCATTTTTTGACTAATTTTGAGTGATTGATTGATAACTTTATCTAAAAAGCGGTGATTGTAGTGGCAGCTACTTTTCACCGTTTTTTTATTCTATACCTTGCTTACCATGAAGCAAAGTGGGTAGGGAGTAGGCTAGAAAACTAGCCTACAGTGATTGATTCCCCAATAAAATGTCGTTTCTAAATCTGTACTTAATCTAGTTCTTGATACGCAGGAAGCGTCAAGAATTCTTCAAACTGATCAGCTAACGCTAATACTTCAAATATTTCGGCAGCTTTTTGATAATGGCCTTTTGTGAATCGTTCATCACCAACTAAGCCTTTAATTTTTTCCATTTGCTGCGGAATAATGGACTTTATTAGCTCAGGCGTAATTACTTCACCAGAATCTAATTTTGCTTGATGTTTTACCCATTGCCAAACCTGTGCACGAGAAATTTCTGCGGTAGCCGCATCTTCCATCAAATTGTATAAAGGCACACATCCATTTCCTCCTAACCAAGCTTCAATGTATTGGATGGCCACATCTACATTGGTTTCCAATCCTTTTTGGGTGATGCTTCCTTCGCAAGGAGCGATTAATGTGGCAGCATCAATCTGAACATCTTCCCGTTTTTTGAAGATTTGATTGGAATTAGGCATGTATTTGTCAAACTGTTCCAAAGCGACTGCAACTAACCCTGGGTGTGCCACCCAAGTGCCATCATGACCAGCCATAGCTTCGCGTTTTTTATCATTCGCTACTTTCCCAATTGCAGCAGCATTTGCTTCTTCATCGTTTTTGATCGGAATTTGTGCGGCCATTCCGCCCATAGCATGAATGCCTCTTTTATGGCAAACCTGAATTACGGCATCCGCATAGTGCTGCATAAAAGGAACGGTCATGGTTACCTGACCCCTTTCAGGTAATAAACGATCAGGATGGTTTCTAAACTTCTTGATATAAGAGAAGATGTAATCCCAACGACCACAATTTAAACCTGCGGAGTGCTCACGCAATTCATACAGAATTTCGTCTAACTCAAAGGAGGCTAATATCGTTTCGATGAGCACCGTTGCTTTGATGGTTCCTTGTGGAATCTTCAAATAGTCTTGAGCGAATACAAATACGTCATTCCAAAGTCGAGCTTCAAGGTGTGACTCTAATTTAGGTAGGTAGAAATAAGGCCCTGTTCCCATTTCCAAGGCTTTTTTTGCGTTGTGAAAAAAGTACAAACCAAAGTCGAACAATGAACCAGATAATTCTTTGCCATCTACCAATACATGCTTCTCGTTTAAGTGCCAACCTCTTGGCCTGACCAAAAGTGTCGCTGTTTTATTGTTCAATTCATAGAACTTGCCATTCTTAGGATTGGTATAGGTGATCGTTTTAGCAACTGCATCCCTCAAGTTAATTTGGCCTTGAACCATATTATCCCACGTAGGCGCACTAGAATCCTCACAATCTGCCATGAATACATATGCCCCTGAATTGAGGGCATTAATGATCATTTTTCGTTCAACAGGCCCTGTAATCTCTACTCTTCTGTCTAATAAATCCTCAGGAATTGGTGCGACCGTCCAATCACTTTCACGAATATGTTGGGTTTCCGGTAAGAAGTTTGGCAATTCTCCAGCATCAATACGAGCTTGTCTTTCCACACGTTTTTGCAACAAATCCAATCTGCGTTGATTGAATTTTCGATGTAACTCTGTCAAAAACTCTAAGGCTTCATCGGTCAAGATGTTTCGGTATTCCAATTTTAGCTGACCAATAATTTCTAAAGGCAATGTTGCAGTTGTGTTTTCCATTATTTTAGGACTTTGATTACTTAGTTCTTTCTTGTTGCAATCTGCTTGATCACTGAAACAAAGGTATAAAAACGAAAAGAATATAAAAAGCGAAATTTCGCTAAAATCGAAAATTCATTAAATTATTATGCATGTGCAATGAAATTGATATATTTTAAAGTGTTGATTTTGAGGTTTTTATGTAATTTCATGAAAAAGTAAAAAAATTAGAATGCTACAAAATGGGTTTAAATACCAACGTGAACAGCGTATAAAATAGCGATGAACTGAGGACGAATCGAAAGAAAATGGATGGGATTTGAAGAGGTAAAGAGGTAGAAAGTTTGTTGGTAAAAAGAATGTATTTCTGGCAGATGAATAGCCCGCCTATGCAGCAAGCAAGCATAACCATTTATCTAAAAGGGGTTGATATCAGCAGAAACAAAGTTGATCTTTATAACAGCAGGAACTTAAATTATTTTTCCATGGAGCTTTCTATAACTGCAAGTACGATCAAATTGAGTAAAAAGAAGTTTTTGATTTACAACTTCTTATTCTTACTTATTGCTTTTTTCATTGCAATGGGGCAAAACTATTTGAAGTATGGTGCATCCGCCCACTATAAACCAATGCGCTCCATTACTTACCTCATCATCTCTACATTATTGTTTATTCCATTTCTCCCCTTGGCGACATCAATTGCAAATTACCTGCTGACTAAACTTAAAAAGTATTATTGGATTGGAGGAGCATTATTAGCGCTTATTACGATAGGTCTATTCTTTTTGCTTTCAAATATACTCATGAGCTTATTGGGGTATTATGAGGATTGGGTTACTGTAAAGTATGCCAGAAGTTATTTAGGAAGAGAAGCCATTTGGCATGTAATTGCGATTTTGCTATGCATCATATATGTACGATTTAGTGCGATCACCCAAATTGTGCATAAGCCTAAACTGATTTCTGGTAGTCAAGGGAGAAAAAAAATAACGATACCGTCAAATATTATTTTGTGGATTGAGGCAGATGATCATTACTTAAAACTACATACTAAAGATCAAACGCTATTGACTCGGGACACTTTAGAGAATATGGCTAAAGTCTTAGCACCTGATTTTATACGAATTCATCGAAAATACTTAGTAAACCAACAAGAGATTCTCAGCTTAGAAAAAGAAAATCGTGCAGATTATGTAATACTTCAAAACGGCGAACGTCTTAGAGTAGGCAGATCTTATGCTCATCAATTAAAATCAGAGTAACATTCACGACAACTAGCGTACTGTTCGCGAAAATCCGCTTGTATTGTCTGTTTTTTAAGGATTAGACTCCGTTGTTTGTGACAAACAAATTTGCTATATCATGAACAGAAAACGGTTTATTAGTCAAATAGGATTGATGAGTTTAGGACTTGCTGTTGCTCCAAATACCATACTGGGGCAAGATGATCGTCCCGCTGCTTATCAAAAAGAAGTTGTACAGAAGTTTGTAGGAGCTAGCCATGGAAAAATAGATGTTGTCAAAGAATTACTCACCGAGTATCCTAATCTGATTTATAGTAAATGGGATTGGGGAGGTGGAGATTTTGAAACGGGATTAGGAGCAGCTAGCCACGTAGGTAATAAGGCTATTGCCAATTTACTCATCGACAAAGGAGCACGCATCAATTTATTTGCTCTTACGATGTTGGGTAAAACTAAAATTGTTAAGAGCATCTTAAAAGAATATCCTCAACTCATGCATAGTTTAGGTGCTCATGGTTTTACCCTACTTCATCATGCCAAACGAGGTGGTAAAGAAGCAGCGCCTTTAGTGGCATACTTTGAAAAGATGGGAATGAGCGAATTAAAAGTAAAGTTGTATTAATCAAAACCGCTCTTTCGGCAAATCCTTCAACATTTCTGCTGCTTTCTCAGGCGTAATATCACGTTGTGGCGTTGCCAACATCTCATAACCCACACGAAATTTCTTTACAGTAGCAGATCTTAACAAAGGGGGATAAAAGTGCATATGCCAATGCCACTCTGGATGTTCGAAGCCATCTACAGGTGCTTGGTGTATGCCTGCTGAATATGGGAAAGCGGTTTGAAATAAATTATCGTAAATAATGGTGAGTTGGCGGTAAATGGCGGCTAAACTCGTGCGCTCTTCATCGGAGAACTGTAACAGATGTTGTACAGATCTTTTACTGATAATCATCGTTTCGAACGGCCAAAATGCCCAAAAGGGGATTAACGCAACAAAGTGCGCATTTTCAGCAATCACTCGCTCATCTTTTTGGAGTTCTAATGCTAAATAATTAGAGAGTAGGGTGTTTTGGTTAGCCTCATAATAGGCTTTTTGCTGAATGGATTCTTTTTCAATTTCTACAGGAATGGATTTTGAAGCCCATATTTGTCCATGGGGATGTGGATTGCTACAGCCCATGATTTCCCCTTTGTTCTCAAATATTTGAATGTAATTGATCTCATCTAATTGGCTAAGCATAGCAAACTCGGTACACCAGGTATCGATGATTTTTCGAATAGCGGATACCTCCATTTGTGGAATGGTAAGATCATGTCGGGGTGAAAAGCAAATGACTTTGCAAATGCCGGTTTCTTGCTCAGCTTGCAGCAATTCATGTTCGGTAGTGATTTCTTGTGATGATTCAGGTAGAAGTGCTGCAAAATCATTGGTAAATACATAAGTATTCTGATAGTCAGGATTTTGTTTTCCTCCAGCGCGTTCATTTCCAGGACACAAGTAACAGTTGGGTTCGTAAGTATTTCTTTTTTGACTCACTAAGGCTTCTACCTTGCCATTCCAAGGGCGTTTAGCTCGGTGTGGAGATACAAGTACCCATTCTCCTGTAAGTGGATTTAACCTTCTGTGGGGATTATTTTGTAACTCCATCTGATTAATTCATTTGAATGTGTTCTAAAAAGCGTACACCATCCCCTACTTCTACTTCATAAAAAGACGCTTCTAATCCTGTTTGTTCAGTATAATGTTGCCCTACCAAGTTTTTGAACGTATCTAATTCAGCGCGTTTTACCAAATTTACGGTGCAACCTCCAAATCCAGCACCAGTCATTCGGGCGCCTAAGGTACCGTTAAATGTTTGAGCAGCATGAGCTAAGGCATCCAAATGTTTTCCAGTTACTTCATAGTCGTTACTTAAGGAATAGTGCGATGCATTCATCAAACGGCCAAACACCGATAAATCATCGTTTTTCAATGCAACTCGACTGATCATTACACGGTGGTTTTCCTCAAAAACGTGTTTAGCTCTTTTATGAATGGTTTCATCACGAATGAGCTTTAAAGCTTCCTGAGATCGGGCGATTTCTAATTCTGCAAGGTAATCAATGTTGAACGTTGGTTTGAGTATAGCCACTGCTTTTTCGCATTCTGCCCTGCGTTCATTATACTTTGAATCGGTTAATTTTCTGGGATAATTGGTATGTGCCAATACCAATGCATTCCCATTCAAATGTATGGGAATGTGTTTCCAATCTAAGCTATCGCATTTCAATAAGATCGCTTGATCTTTTTTACCATAAGCTACGGCAAATTGATCCATAATTCCGCAGTTTACCCCAACAAAGGTTTGCTCTGCCTGTTGCGAAAGCTTTACGAGGTCTAATAAATCAAATTTTGCATTACACAACTCATTTAGAGCAAAAGCAGTGACTAACTCAATAGCAGCCGAGGAAGATAAGCCCGCTCCTTGAGGAATATTTCCAGAAAACAGCAAATCAAAGCCTTTTAGCTCAATCCCTTCTTTTTGAAATTGATGAATCACACCCAATGGATAATTTACCCAACTTTGGTCAACTTTTGCTTGAGAGAGCTGTTCAAAAGGAATCTCGAATTGGTCGTTGTAGCTAGTACTACTGAAACGAAATACATTTTCATGATTTTCTTGCAGTCCTAAAAATATCCCTAAATTTTGTAAAGCACAGGGCAATACATAACCGCCATTATAGTCAAGGTGTTCGCCAATCAGGTTTACCCGACCGGGGGCAAAGTATACCGCCAAAGTTCCTTTTTTACCATAAACTTTGTTAAAAATAGGAGGAAAATCTTTGGGAGTTTTCATGAGTGAAAATGCAATGATACAGGACAAAAGTTGCGATTTCAGCCTTAGAAGTGGTTACTTATACATGAATTTGTGATTAATTTTTACTTGTTCAGCAATCGTTTGGGAAGTAGGTGTATGAGATTTGCTCCAAGTCTTACGTTGTAATGTACTACTTTTGCGACCTGTTTGGGATGCGTTTGCAGTTACACCTACTTCACTAATATTACCTGCAGTGCCCAATTTATTAATTTTTGAGATTATGAACTGGAAGAATTGGATTTGTTCGTTGATGTTGTTAGGCAGCTTAATGGCTTGTGAGAAAAACACTTCAGAATTAGGCATGGAATCGTATGCCGCTGGTAATTATCAAAAAGCAATTGAATTGTTTAATGATTACTTAGTAGATCATCCTAAAGATCATCAAACCATCTACAATCGTGGTCGGGCATATGAAGAACTGGAAGAATTAGAAAAGGCAATTAATGATTTTAAAGCAGCTGCTAAAATTTCCCCTAAAGAACCTACTTATTGGATTAGCTCAGGCATTTGTAATTTTAAAATGAAAAAGTTTGATGCTACTATCTCAAATATGAATGCTTTGTTGGAATTTAATGAGCGAAATACAGATGCATTGGTCTTAAAAGGCCGTGCTTGTTCGTATGCAGGCAAAGCGCGTGAGGCCATGAAAGCGTTCGACTTGGCAATTAAGTACGATAAAAACTGTGGCGATGCTTATTTACATCGAGGCTTGTTGCGTGCTTCTGCGCATGACCTCAAAACCTGCGATGATTTAAAGACAGCCAAACTATTAAAGGCAAAAGGTGCTGACAAAGCGGTAAAGAAACATTGCGATTAATTGTGGGCAAGCACTTACTTCTCCTTAAAAAAGATAACTTTGGGCAAAACTCAAGGTTATTTTTTTTGTTTTATCGTTACTAAGTGCTTAACCATCATTGAAAATGAAATACCTCATTACTGGTTGTAATGGACTTGTTGGTAGCCATACCGCGCGATTGATTTTGAAAAATGGAGGCTCAGTTCGGGCAATTAAACGCCCAAATAGCGATTTATCGATGCTTCAAGATATTAAAGATCAAATTGAGTGGCACGAGGCAGATGTATTGGATATTTTAGGGTTAGATCGGGCGGTAGAAGGCGTTGATTATGTGATTCATGCAGCTGCCATGATTTCTTTTTCCCCGAAGCAAAAAACAATGATGCATAAGGTGAATGTAGAAGGGACGGCCAATGTAGTAAATGCCTGTATCCGACATGAAGTGAAAAAACTGTGTTACATCAGTTCGGTAGGAGCAATAGGTAGGCCGCTGAAAAAACATCACCTTGATGAAACACAAAAATGGGAAGAATCGCCATTAAACTCGCAATATGGGCTAACCAAGTATTTGGGCGAACAAGAGGTTTTTCGAGGAATAGCAGAAGGCTTGGATGCCGTGATTGTGAATCCAAGCATTATTTTAGGTACGGGAGATTGGTCTAAATCGAGTACGCAACTATTCAAATACGTTTGGGATAAGAAGCGCTTTTATCCTCGCGGAGCTTTCAACTATGTAGATGTTCGTGATGTGGCAGATGCCGTATTTAAGCTCATTCATTCCCCTAAAAATGGGGAACGTTTTATTCTGTGTGCTGGAAATGTGAAGTATACGGATTTTTTTAGCCAAGTTGCCCATACGTTTAATCGTGTTATTTCGTATAGGGTAGTGAAAGCGTGGATGGGGGAAGTCGCTTGGCGTTGGGAGAAGCTAAAGTCTTGGTTAACAGGCCGTGAGCCACTGATTACCAAAGAAACCGTTCGCTCATCTGCTGCATCAATTACCTTTAATGGAACAAAAGTTACACAAGAAATTGACTTTCAATACCGCAAATTGGAAGATTCTATTGCGTGGATATGCCGTTATTTTGAAGAAAAATCCTTAAATTCATCTTATTGATTAGTAAAGTTCATTTATGAGCTGAATCGCATACCCTTAGGCAAATGCAAGAATCAAATCCACATAAAAACCCCGATTTGTTTCAGAAAATTGCTGAGTTTGAAGCATTGTTGAAAAGCAATGAAACTCCTTTTTTCGCACTAGAAACCTATCAAGAACTCATTTATCATTACATCAATAATGATCAAATGAGCAAAGCCTTGCGTTTATGTGGGTTTGCCATTAAGCAGTATCCCTTTTCCTTAGAAATTCGTTTATCTCAGGCTCAAATCTTCACGTACATCGAAAAAGAAGAAGAAGCCTTAGAGATTTTAGATGAAGCCCAAAATTTATATCCCAACGATCCTGAAATATTAAAATTGAAAGGCTCGGTATATGTGGCTTCTGGAAAGTTTAAAGAAGCGATAGAATGCTTGAAAACTCTTTTGCCAATCACTAATGAGAAAGCGGAAACTTTATTTAGCATTGCCAATGCCTACCAGTATAATGAGCAGTATTCACAAGCAATCGGTTATTACAAACGGGTGTTGGATGAAGCGCCTAAGTTTGAGGATGCCGTGTACGAACTCATTCATTGTGCAGATCAGGAAGGGCTATTAGAAGAATGTGTTGCTTATTTTGAGAAAAGAATAGATCGAAATCCTTATTCAGCTAAATCTTGGTTTCACTTGGGCTTGATTTACAATGAGTTAGGAAGCAATAAAAAGGCAATACATGCTTTTGATTATGCCAGCATTATTGATGAAACTTTTTCTCCTGCGTTTTATCAACTTGGGCATGCTTACATGAATGATCGGATGTACGAAAAAGCGTTTGATGCGTATCAACGTACGTTGGAACTCCAACTACCCGATGCCCGTTTGTATTGTCACTTAGGTGCTGCCAAAGAACGCTTAGACGAATACAGTAAAGCGCTAACCTATTATAAAAAAGCGTCTGAGCTCGATAAGGAATCGGATGAAGCTTGGTTTGGAATGGGCGTATGCCTTGCGGCAAAAGAAAAGTGGTTTGAAGCGGTTCATTTCTTTAAAAAGGCAATTCATCTGAGTCAATTTATGCAGCCTTATTGGATTCATTTGGCAGAGGCTGAGCATAAGTTAGGTAATTGGCAAGCTGCTTCAGATGCATTTAAACGCGCTGCCGCCATTACAGGATATAATCCAGAAATCTGGGTGAAGTGGGCTACAGCTTGCTACCAAGAAGGTGAAGTGGATTATGCCATAGAAATTCTAAAAGATGGCTTAGATGATTTACCCGAAAATGCGGAACTGAACTATCAAATTTGTGCGTATCACTTAAATGCAGGGAATTACCATGAAGCCATGCATTATTTAGAAGTCGCCCTTTTATTGGATTATGACCTCCATACCATGCTGTATGAGTTTTTTCCCACCTTAGAAATCCAAAAAGCGCTAACCCGAATCATCAACCAATTTAAAGCCTGATTTTTCCTTCATTACTATGACGATAGAAGAACGTTTTATGAAACGTGCCCTCGACTTGGCGCAATTGGGTAAAGGCAGGGTAAGTCCTAACCCGCTCGTAGGTTGTGTAATTGTGCATAATGGACAAATAATAGGCGAAGGTTTCCATCAAAAGTATGGAGGCCCTCATGCTGAAGTAAATGCCGTAAATGCCGTTGAGGATCAGGAAAAGCTGAAAAAGGCTACGGTATATGTGAGTTTGGAACCCTGTAGCCATTTTGGAAAAACCCCGCCCTGCTCGGATTTACTCATCGCAAAGCAAGTGAAAAAGGTGGTGATTTGTAACGTTGATCCCAATCCCTTAGTAGCAGGACGAGGGATTGAAAAACTAAAACAAGCAGGAATTGAAGTGGTTGATGGCGTGTTGGCAGCAGAAGGCAATGAGCTGAACAAATGCTTTTTTACTTCCATGACGCAGCAGCGACCTTATGTGATCTTAAAGTGGGCACAAACCACTGATGGCTTTATTGCCCGCGAAAATTACGATTCCAAGTGGATTAGCAATGCGTTATCGAGAAAATGGGTGCATAAATGGCGGGCTGAGTTTGATGCGATTATGGTGGGTACCAATACGGCTCAGCACGATAACCCTACCTTAAATGTGCGTAGTTGGCAAGGAGAAAACCCTGTTAGAGTGGTATTAGATAAGGAACTAAGGTTAAATCCTGCATTAAAGCTATTTGATCAAACTATTCCTACCATTTGTTATAATTTTCAAAAAGATCATCAAATTGAAAACTTGATCCATGTGCAGCTAACAAATGACGACACATTACTTCCTCAAATTTTGACGGATTTACATCAACGAAACTATCAATCATTATTTGTTGAAGGAGGTGCAAAATTATTAAATGCATTCATCGATCAGGATTTGTGGGATGAAGCGCGCGTGTTTATTGGAAAACAAGCGTTTGGAAAGGGAATCGCAGCACCCAAACAGTCAAAATCTGCTTTAGAAACGCATGAGTTGGAAGGTGATTACCTGAAAATTTATCGAAACCTGAAGAGCTAAATACCGCTCAAAAATTATTCATATGGATTTTTTTTGTATCCGAGCTAAAATCTTGAAAAAACCCGTTAAATTTGGTGCTTTTAGCGAAAAATTGCCTTATACTACCATTTATATTTATGAAAGAAATGGCATGCTTTAAAAGCAAACCAATTCTATTGATTTTTTATGTATCGATTCAGAACAATCAAAGACTTGGTGTAATGGCAAAATCGTTTAATAGATTTTATAACCAATTGATTTTCAGTAGCTAATCGATGCTCTATCTATACTAATTGACACATGATTCTGTCAGACAAAAAAATACTTGAAGAAATTAACAAAGGGACTATCTTGATAGAACCTTTTGATTCAAAATGTTTAGGCACAAACTCTTATGACGTGCATTTAGGAAAATACCTTGCAACCTATGAGAGTGATGTGTTGGATGCTAGGCAACACAATACCATTAAGGTATTTGAAATTCCTGACGAGGGATATGTGTTAGAGCCGAATACCTTATATTTAGGTGTAACCAAAGAATATACGGAAACCTTAGAGCATGTACCGTTTTTAGAAGGAAAATCGAGTGTTGGCCGACTAGGAATAGACATCCATGCTACAGCAGGAAAAGGCGATGTAGGGTTTTGTAATACATGGACATTAGAAATATCCGTAACTCAGAAAGTACGTGTGTATTATGGGATGCCCATCGGACAATTAATCTACTTTCAAGTAGCTGGAGAAATCAATAATTACTACAATATCAAGCGCAGTGCAAAGTATAATAACCGTACTGTGAAGCCTGTAGAGTCCATGATGTGGAAGAATAAATGGTAAATCTGATTTACAGATCAACCATTATTTTAGTATTGTTACCGCTTGTGCAAACGTATGGTTAGTAGATAACCGAAATAAAGCGTATTATTGCGATGAATTTGGGACGATCTTACTCATCAAGTAGATTTTTACCCAAATAATTTATGGTTCTGACCTTTAGCTGAAAAATTAATATGGGTCTTTTTGACTTTTTTACTACAGATTTAGCCATTGACTTAGGCACAGCAAACACGCTGATTTTGCATAAGGGTAAAATCGTAGTTGATGAACCTTCTATTATTGCCTTAGATAAAAATACAAGTAAAGTATTAGCGATAGGCAAGAAGGCGATGCAAATGCATGAGAAAACGCACGAAAACATCAAAACAATTCGGCCACTAAAAGATGGTGTAATTGCCGATTTTAATGCTGCCGAACAGATGATTCGTGGAATGATTAAAATGATTGACACAGGAAATCGTTTTTTTACGCCTTCTCATCGCATGGTCATTTGCATTCCTTCGGGTATTACTGAAGTAGAAAAACGTGCAGTACGTGACTCAGCAGAACATGCTGGAGCCAAAGAAGTATACATGATTCACGAACCAATGGCTGCAGCAATTGGTATTGGAATTGACGTAGAGCAACCCGTAGGTTCTATGATTGTAGATATTGGCGGAGGAACAACAGAAATTGCGGTAATTGCCTTGTCGGGTATTGTTTGTGACCAATCGGTCAGAACTGCAGGCGATGTGTTCAATCGGGATATTTTGGATTACATGAGAAGGCAACATAACCTATTGATTGGCGAGCGTTCTGCTGAAAAAATCAAAATTGAGGTGGGTGCTGCAATCACAGAGCTAGAAACGCCTCCTGATGATTACGAAATTCGCGGACGAGATTTGATGACGGGTATTCCCAAAGTCATTAAAGTATCGTATACCGAAATTGCTTTTGCCATTGATAAGTCGATCTCAAAAATTGAAGAGGCCGTATTAAAGGCATTGGAAACTTCACCTCCAGAACTTTCTGCCGATATTTACGATAACGGTATTCACTTAACAGGTGGAGGGGCATTGTTGAGAGGGCTGGATAAAAGGCTTTCTATGAAAACAAAATTGCCAGTGCATGTAGCCGATGACCCACTTCGGGCAGTAGTAAGAGGTACAGGAAAATCATTGACTGATATTGAAGGGTTTAAAGCTGTATTAATGACTTAAACAGCTTCCAAATGAATGCTATAAATTTGTATGCCATGTCCTTTTGATGTGGCATTTCTTTATTAGGAACTTGTCTCACACACTCACGATCAAACTTTAGAGATTTGTGCAACAACTTTTACTATTTATATATAACAATCGAGCTTTTTTCACTTTTGTAGCCTTACAACTGATTGCTGCTTGGTTAATTGTAAATAGTAATACCTATCAAGGTTTTGCCTTTCTTTCCTCTTCAAATCGAGTAATTGGGGGAGTAAACAATGCAACAGGTAACGTGGTTGATTATTTTGATTTACAAAAAACTAATGAACGGTTGATGCGTGAAAATGCACTATTGAGGCAACAGACAAGCAATGCTACTACCCGCAATTTAGCTACACGAGATACCTATCGGTTTATACCAGGAGAGGTGGTGAATAATACCATCCGATTTAATAATAATTACCTTACCATAAATAAAGGCTTAGCCGATGGCGTAACTCCTGGCATGGGCGTGATATCTGATGAAGGGATTGTAGGAAAAGTAAAAGCTTGTTCAGAACATTTTTCAACAGTCTATTCTTTATTACATTCAGATATTCAGGTATCATCAGAGTTAAAGAAAGATGGTTCAATTTGCTCCACCAAATGGGGCGCTGAAGATTATACAGTAGCCAATTTGTTATTTCTAGCACGCCATAAAAAGATTAATCAAGGAGATACAGTAGTTACCTCAGGAAGTAATGCTGTTTTTCCGCCAAATATTATGATTGGTACTGTCAAAGAAGTAAACAAAGACGAATCTGCTAGCTTTTTAGACGTGAAAATTAACTTGGCTACAGAATTTAGTCAACTAGACTACGTGTATGTCATCAAAAATAAATATGCAGCAGAGCGAGATTCATTAGAATCAACGACCATGAATGATTTGACAAAGTAACTGATCGCCAATCACCCATAACCCATGACAAATCAAGGAATTATAAAAACACTGTTTGCATTTCTGCTGTATGCACTGTTGCAAATTATATTTGGGCGGAACATGATTTTGGGTAATTACGCCTTTTGTTTTCCTTATGTCGCTTTTCTATTGGCCATTCCTTTTGATATCAGCAGAGTGCTTTATATGCTTTTAGCCTTCTTTACAGGCTTAGCGATTGATATTGCTTACAATACGGTTGGGTTTCATGCGGCATCTTGTGTGGTATTAGCTTACAGCCGAGCGTTTGTGATGAATATCAATAAACCCAGTGGAGGTTACGAGGCAGATATGAAACCTACCTTATCCGTGATGGGATTGCCCTGGTTTATCTCTTACAGCTTCTTATTAATATTTGTGCATCACTTCATCTTTTTTCTAATAGAAGCTAGTAACTTTTCCTTAATCGGGAATTCCATATTAAAAACCTTAGCTAGCACTTTATTTACCTTTACGGTAGTGCTCATCTTGCAAGCATTTTATGTAGAAGCAAAGCGAAGAAGATAACACTTACGTGTTTCGCAACTGCTGTAAATCCTGATTCATCTGTTTAAAAACCCCTCGTTCCGCTGGATCATACACCCAACAGTTGTCAAATGCATCAACCACTTCAGGGTTAGCTTTATTACCAATGGTTAAGCTATGAAATTGAGTTTCCTTTTGTTGTTCCCGATTAATTCGCTGCAAAATTTCTTTTCTGATTTCGAACATGACAAAATCAGAGATCATTAACACATCTGCTTCACGATAATCATTAGTTTGGAGCATGGTGAGTGCCTCAGATAGTGCAGGAGTGACATCAGTACCACCATCAAAAGACATGCTTAAAAAATCCACGATTTTATCCATAGAATTGGCAAGGTCGTGTAGACTAATGGCTTTAATGCCAATGGAGAAAGAAATTAAGTAACACTTTCTGCGTTCGGCAGCAGCAATTTTCATAATTGCAAAAGCCAATACTTTGGCAATTTGTGAAGGAAGCCCATGCATAGAGCCACTGGTATCAATACACATGATAAATGGCCCTTTTTCCTTTCTCTTCTTTTTTTCGTGATGTACATGATTAACAGTAGAACTGCTCACCATTTTTCGACCTTCATACTTAAAACTCAATAAGTTTTGATCAGCATATTTCTGAAAGAAGGCGAGTTCGGTGCTTTGATCACCCAATAATGCTACCTCTGAAGGGAGTAAGGTATTTAAGTGATTACTGGTATGAATCCCTTTAATCTCAGATTTGGCAAGTTCGTCAGCAACCCATTCTTTTTTTACAATTACTTCATCAAATATTTCTTCTTCCGTTTCAATTTCTGCCTCACGCATTTTTCCCAACATATCGGCCAACTCTTGAATGGATTGTTCATTGGCTAGTAATTGCTCATAACGATCTAACACATCGAAACTAACATCTTTCCAAAGACCTCTCGACATGTCCCAAAAGCGGCCAGTTTCTAGGGCAAATGGAGAAATGATGCTGATGAGTTTTAAAAACTCTTCTACTTTGGCGTAAAGTAACTCACAAAATAACTCACGTTCTCGATCAATTTGTTCTAACTCATATTTCAAAATTTTAGCCGTTAACAAGGCATCCCATTGGGCGAGCAAGTCATCAATCACAATATCTAATGCTGTTTTTTCTTTTAATTGATCAGCCAATTCTTGCTCTTGTATCGTTGAGGGCGCAGAGGGCATCAATTCTTTCAGCTTTTTCACATAAAAACCGATAGCCAACTCTTGTTCCTGATAGATATTTTTTAAGTAATTGGTGCAGTTATACCAACTATCTTTCCATAGAAAGGTCGGTTTATGACTCCAAGCATCAAACCGTTGTTTTTCTTCGTAATACGGGTTGTCCTCTTTGATTTTTTGATCTGTTTTTTTGAGCCATCGTAATACATCGTGAATTAGCTGTTGGGTTAAGCCATCACTTTCTGAAACGGCTTTTTGTATAGGTTCATGCGATAAAATGGAATCGAGGGAAGTGGTTAGGTAGTTGATGTATTTATCTTGGGTAAGCGAACTTTCAGGTAAAGGAGTATGAAAAATTTTTGAATGAATATATTGGACAATATATCTTCTTGTTTTTTCATCGAATAAATTTCCAAAGGTGATAAACCGTTCGAAAGTTTCTTCGATTTCCGCGCTAGTTGGTGTGTTACTCATGTACTATTTGACTGTTTGTTTTAGTATATTAAAATGCTTAGTCGTTTTTTTGCAGCTTGATGGAAAAACTATTATCTTAATAGTGCATGTTACCCTAAAGTATAAAACTCAAATCATAGATACACATACTAAACTAAATAGGCTTCAGCAGGATTTGTTCATAAAAAAGCACAGTTTTACTAGCCATAAGAAGGTAGTAATACCTAATTACTTAAAAAAAGAATATACTTTCTTGTTTTTGTAATGTTTTGTTGACTAATCATTACTTTTTTTTCTTAAAATAGTTTTCCTTTGCGTTGGGGAAGTGGAATCTTTTTATTCTTACATCCTATTCAATGAACTGGCTAAAGAAAAACTAGTGGACAATTGGTACTAAGATGACTATCGAATTATGAGTCAGAATACTAGAAAAGCTGCTTGGGTCATCCTTCTACTTTTAGTAGTATCGTGTGCAACAACATATATGTTGCATCGGAATGATCGGCTTGTACAGAAAAAAGATGAACTCTCTACAGAGTTGCGCTTGACACAATCT
>JBMYQA010000027.1:0-20884 GCA_049600855.1 Flammeovirgaceae bacterium
CATTTGGCTTACTTTGGTACATAATTTTGTATTTTAATGGGCACGTAGATTTCTCACATACGTTCGAAATGACAAAGTGAGAATTGCTGTTTCTTTGGTAAACTATTTCCCTTAATCACAAGCAAAGTGATCGTTGTACAGTTCTACTAAAAGATGGAAACTTTTAAAATCAACCATTTGTGGATGACGCTCTAGGAAATCGTCCATTTCGTCACAACCACCAAAAAGTGATTCGAAATGCTCGGCATAATTCGCTTGTGTCAATACAATGGCATTTTCTCCTTTATGCATCACGTAATAGCTTCTCATATCTTCGGTTGAACCATCTTCGCTCAATGCCTGCTCTCTTGGAGCTACATACACCTGAATACTTCCTTGCATTACACACTCTGCAAATACCATTTTATTTTTAAAGGTAGGATGTGGCATGCTTTGGAAATAAGCAAACTCATGATCTATCGAAGTAAATCCTTCAAAATTGCGCAGCGGGAAAGGACGTTTCTGAGAAAATCCTTTAATTTGATTGGCATGGTAAATGATTTTTTCACCTGAATACGTATTGAAAGCAATCTCTTCTAATACCCCAATTTCCCCACTTAATGCTGCCATCAATTTTTCAGCTGAAATTTTACCATATACTTTTTCTCCATCAGCCGTGATAATGTATCCTGAAGTAGGTAAACTTACTGGCTGCGACAAGTGAAGGTTATTCGTTTTTTGAGCCTTCAAGTCGGTGATTAATCCCAAAACTAGGACTAACTGGAGTACAAAAATGGTTACGCTTCTTTTCATTCTTCCCAAAAGGTTATTTCATACGTGTTATTCGACCAACAGGTTCGGTTTTTCGATTAAACCTGTACAAATTACCTGCCAACAATCTGCACAAGTAGAGAAGCTTGTAATATTTCAAGAGTTTTTTATATTTATTGAAGAGTGTATTAACTTTTATTTGAATTTTGCTCATTCCTTAGCTAAATGATGGAAATCAACAGCATACATTTTTACTAAATCATTACTTTTGTAGCTAAAAGAAGTTAATGTTAGACAACTTCAATACATTAATTACTGAAGTTTAATACTTTTCCGAAGATTTTAAATGAAAAAAATGTATTGGACACTTGCAGTCGTTTTACTCATCCTCATCGCTTTTATATCGTGGATCAGTAAAGGAGTCATCTACCAAAGCGTAACTGGTATTCCTGAAGTTTCCACCATTAAACATGGCGATTTCAAAGTGATTGCACACCGAGGCTATTCTTCCAAAGCGCCTGAAAATACCTTAGCGGCATTCCGACTTGCTTTAAACAGTAAGGCTGATATGATCGAACTTGATGTACATCTTTCCAAAGATGATCAGGTGATTGTCATTCATGATGCTACGTTAGCACGTACGACAGGAACATCGGGCACGGTGAGGTCGAAAACGGTCGCAGAACTCAAAAAACTAGAGGCAGGGGCTTGGTTCGATGCCAAATTCAAAGGGGAGCCGATCCCAACTTTAGAAGAAGCGATACAGCTTGTTAATGGGGAAAGTATTTTACTCATTGAGATTAAGGTAGATGAGCACAGTAACGTTTATCCCAATTTAGTCAAAGGTATTTTAGCGCTTATTGAGCAATATGATGCGTCAACTTGGTGTATTTTGCAAGCTTTTGAGTCTGAGTATTTAAAAGAAATTCAAGCGGCTAAGGCTTCAGTACCTTACTACAAATTGATTGTGAATACCCATGCGCCTATTCCTACTTATATTGACAGCCAATTTAGATGGGGAGTTATCGATAAATCCATCCCTTTTCAAGCAATCAATCCGTATTATAAGACTTTAACGCCCAATCAAGTTAAACAATGGCACGATGAAGGTTATGAAGTTCATACGTATACCGTAAATGAGCGAGAAACCATGCAGCAGATTGCCCAAATGGGTGTAGATGGCATCATCACCAATTATCCAGCGCGCGCGATAACGTTGAGAGAAGAAATTCGGAAATCTCAATAATCTTGGGGGCGAAAGGTTTTTCGATTTCACCTCTTTTGTGTGCTCATTTTATTTTTCATAAATTATGCTGAATTCATGGCTTGGGTGGGCGAAAGGTTTTTCGCCCGTACCATAAAAAAGGCTTTGAGGATGCTCGTCCCAAAGCCTTTTTTAGTTCAAAAGTTTCGTGTTTTTATTTCATCAATTCCAGCACCTGAATGGATTTTGCAGGCATGGTAATCGTTTTTAAATTCGTGATCGTCTTCCCTGTAGTAATGCGCTTTCCTTTTGTGAAATCTTTAATGCATTCTGCAAATCGAGCCGTATCTACTTTCTTTTCCTGATCATTCTTGTTATTCATGATGACCATCACCGTTTTTTCTGCATTGGTACGGAAATAGACATAAACGCCATCTTCAGGAATGAACTGGGTTAATTTGCCCGTTTGCATCACTTTATTATCTCTGCGGTAGCGCATCAATGACCGTATGAAGTCAAAACACTCATTCTCCTGTGCCGTTCGACCTGCTTTCGTGAATTTATTTTCCTTATCGCCTGCCCAACCACCGGGGAAGTCTTTTCGCAACAACCCATGATCGCTCGCATCTCCAAACATCAAAATTTCAGTACCATAATACACTTGAGGGATGCCTCTTGTAGTTAATAAGAATCCCATCGCCATCTTAAACTTGTTAAAGTCTTTACCCAATTGCGTATACAGGCGATTGACATCGTGATTATCGGCAAAAGTTACCAAGCCGTTTGCATCTGGATAAAGAAAATCCTGCGCTAGAACATAATATAACCTTGCCATGCCAGTGCTCCATCCTTCATCTTCATTAAAAGCATTGCTGATGCCCTGATACACAATAAAATCGGTTACTGAAGGAAGGTTCGATTCATAACCTGCTAATCCTGCCTGTTTTTGCCAATAAGCTTCAATGCCTACTTCTTGTACCCAAGACTCTCCTACAATATTAAACTGAGGGTATTCCATCATCACGGCTTTAGCCCATTCTGCCATAAATTCTTTGTACGGGTAAGGGTAGGTATCCATTCGAATGCCATCTAAGCCCGCATATTCGATCCACCAAATGCTGTTCTGAATCAAGTATTTAGCCACAAATGGATTGCGCTGATCTAAGTCGGGCATGGTGGTGTCAAACCATCCCGTCAACATTTTCTTTTTATCGTATTCCGAAACATAAGGGTCAATGATGGTGGTTGCTCGGAAGTTAGAACGCGTGAATTCTTTGTGCTGATGAATCCAATTCTCAAACGGTAAATCTTTGAGTGTCCAATGGTTCAGCCCAATGTGGTTGAATACCATGTCCATGATAATTTTCAGGCCTTTTTCTTGTGCCTTATCGACCAGAGCCACATAGTCTTCATTGCTTCCAAAGCGTGCATCTACTTTGTATAAATCTGTAATGGCATATCCGTGATAAGAATGGGCTTCCATGTCATTTTCTAAGATAGGATTGTGCCAGATGGCTGTGGCGCCCAAATCCTTAATGTAGTCGAGGTGATCTACAATCCCCTTAATGTCTCCGCCATGTCTTCCTAAGGTCTCTTCTCGATTCATTTGCTCCATGCCTTCAATATTATCATTTGATGGATCGCCATTGGCAAAACGATCGGGCATGAGTAAATAAATTAAATCAGAATTATCGAAACCTAGAATTCTATTTTTATCGGTAGAACGCGCTTTTAATTCATATTCATGGGTATAAGATTTTCCATCTTTGGTAAAGGTTAAGGGCACTTTACCTGCTTTGGCCTTTGGATGAATGTCTAAGGTGACGAATAAATAATTGGGACTGGTGGCCTTATCTACTTTTACAATTTTTACCTTCTTATATTTAGCACTCACCGTAGCTGCCCCAATGCCATCTCCATGTACAATTAATTGTACCTGACGGTTTTTCATGCCTACCCACCAATTTGGAGGCTCTACTTTAGCAATATCTATTTGCGCAAATGAAACGGTAGCGAAAAGACACAGAAATAACAACAAGAATGATCGAATCATTTTCATAAATTTTAGTGATGTTGTTCAATGATGAAAGGAAGTTCTATTGATCAATAGAAAGTTTAGCTTAATGTACTGGTGTATAAAACTAAGAAACCTAGTTGATCAAACCGAGCCTAACAAAGATAATGTGTGCCAATAGAAAATTACCACAAACGTTTGCCATACACGCGACACTAAATCGGCTATTTCAGCAAATTCTTTTTGGCAAAAACATACTCCATATTTCGTTTATGGAGTGCTATGCGAACTTTGGCTTAAGTTCTAGTAAGGAACAGCATATGCTACATGAATAAAAACCACAATTTTGTTTTTTACTTCAAAAGGATAATCACATGAAAGAATTAGTATTTGCCGAAAGACACCTGAGAAATATTGTCAGACAACGTTTAGAGAAAGAGTTTGACAAATGTAAATACACAGAGAAAGGAGAGCTTATCTTAATGGAAAAACCCAAAACGGGGAAAGTGGCTATTCATGTGACCAAAGATGGTTTTAAGATTTTACCCCTCAGTAAAAAAAAATCATTTTGGATGATGGCCTTAATCACCGCTTTTATTATTCAAGTCATAGCTTTTGGTATCGAAGGTTTGCCCAAATACTTTACTATGCTGAGCGCATTTTTGCTGATTCTAGGCATCATCTCCGTAGTGAGCGCATTCACCAGCAGCTACAGTAAGAATCGGTTTTTTGCTGAACGGATCGAAGAGTATTTAGAAAAAGAATTGCTAGTAGGCTAAACAAACCTTTCCGACTCACTTTCTAATACTAAAGGCTGTTATCAATGACAATGATTTCCAAACAGTCTCTAATACTTTCTTAAAATAAGCAATTCCTCACTATTATTTATCACTACTACTTATCTTCGCATACTTATTCATAAATGGCTGAAACCACCTGCCAAAAAACAACATCAAAATGACTGATCTCAAAACATCCATTGAGAAAATAAAGGCTGATTTAAGTAGTTCTTGTCGATTAGTAGCTGTGAGTAAAACCAAATCGGTTGCGCTTATTCAAGAAGCTTATGAGTTAGGGTTACGCGTTTTTGGAGAAAACAAAGTACAAGAACTCACGAGTAAATATGAAGAGCTCCCTAAAGATATTGAATGGCATTTTATTGGACATTTACAAACCAATAAGGTAAAATACATCGCTCCTTTTGTTCGTTTAATTCACGCAGTAGATAGTTTGAAGCTGTTGAAGGAGATTAACAAGAGGGCAAAAAGTAATGATCGGACGATTGATTGTCTTTTTCAAATCCATGTAGCAGAAGAAAGCACTAAATTTGGACTAGATCAGCAAGGTTTACTGGATATTTTAGCGAGTAATGAGTTCCAAGCTATGGAAAATGTACGCATGCGAGGCATTATGGGCATGGCTACGAATACCGATAATCAAGATCAAATTAGACGTGAATTTCAACAGTTAAAAGCCATATTTGATCATGTTGTTGCTCATTATACGCAAGCAAATATTGACTTTCAAGAACTTTCTATGGGTATGAGTGGAGATTATAAAATTGCCATTGAGGAAGGAAGTACACTCATCCGTTTAGGCAGCAGCATTTTTGGGCCGCGTCTTAACCACTAATTCTTAACGAATCTGCCCTAACAACTTTTCAATTGTTAGGGCAGGTTTTGATTGCGTATCTACGATGCATTTAGCCTAGTTGATGTTTTTCTTATGGCTGCAAATACACACGCCACAATATGACTTAGAGCCTTTAAATGATATTTGAATATCATAAATCCCTGTTTTGTCAGCTACATACGTAAAGTCTTTGGCTAAACCTCCAGATGAAAAGTTAGTGACTACCCGCTTCTTCGTTCTCCGATCGTATACTTTAAATACAATGCCATTTGCATCACCTTCGGGCGTTCGTAAATTAAACTTATATTCATCTCCTTGCCTCATTACAATGGTATATTCCATGTAGTTTACTCTACCTTTTTTACCATCTATCCGCAATACTTTCAAATATTGATGTGAGCCTATGGTTTGCTCAATCTCAGTACTTGTTAGGTTAAAGTTACAAGCTTTATCCTGCGCAAAAGTAGTTGTAATGCTTCCAACTATTAAAAAGATGATCAGGTGTAATTGTTTCATGGTGATAATCGTTTATGAACGCTATGCCCTATTACTAGGTTGAATGCCGATACTATTAAAATAACAATTTTATAGACAAATTACTAACTTATTTATAACTACGTAAGCTTCAAATGAATAGTTGGGTAATTTTCCGTGGCGTTAACATCACATTCACAGTGTGATCATTGTTATTACTCATATAAATGGAGTTGTAATCAGATTGTTTCAAGAGGTATTTTTCCTGCTTGTATCTCTAATGGGAATCTATTGGACATTTATGCCATAAATCTCCTAAATCTTTCCCACCTTTGCTGTCCAATACTTGAAATTTGTAGTTATGAAAACATCAGAGATTCGATTAAAGATTGAGTTGGACGATAAAAACATTCCAGAAAAGCTTTTTTGGCATGCCGATGACGGTCCATCTGCTGGTTTAGAAGAAGCAAAAGCATTCAATCTTTCACTTTGGGACGGTAATAGAAAAGATACCTTGTCCATTAATTTGTGGGCCAAGGATATGCCATTGCATGAGATGAAGCGTTTTTACATCGACATGCTTGGTGGCATGGCTAAAAGCATCATGCAATCTACGAATGATGAATTAATGGCAGGGGAGTTGGAAATGTTATGTCAGCGTTTAGCCCAACACGTAACGCAAGAGAATGCGAAGCAATAATAGCAAGCAAATACTTTTTAGGTTGAGCTTATACTTGATTTTTGATCAAGTTAAGCTCAATTTTTTTTGTGAATCATTTACCTAAAGACTAAACTTGAAAAGTGATATCGAGTAACAGTATATCATCCAAACCAATCTTGAATTTATACAATTTTATTCATGAAATACAGTCTTACTTGGTTACAAGAACAATTTGATGCAAATATTCCCTTAAAATACATCTACTTTTGGGGGCATCGTCCGAATAAAGATGGCTCAATTGGCAAATCATGTATGAGCCAATGGTGGATATCAGCATTCACTGTTGAAGGTATTTCTTATAAAACTGCTGAACATTGGATGATGGCAGAAAAAGCACGACTTTTTCGTGATGATGAGGTACTTCAAAAAATCTTACAAGCACCTACTCCTGCTGAAGCGAAAAAGTTGGGTCGCCAAGTTCGTAACTTTGATCATGCCCAATGGTCTGCCAATTGCTATGAAATTGTGAAACAAGGTAATGTTCACAAATTTGGGCAAAATGAGGAGTTAAGGGGCTATTTACTCACCACAGGCAATCGAATTTTAGTTGAAGCAAGTCCTCAGGATGCCATTTGGGGAATTGGCATGGCTGAAAACCATCCAGACATATACTTCCCCTCAAAATGGAAAGGAACGAACCTTTTAGGCTTTGCACTCATGGAAGCCCGCGATGTGTTGGCATCAGTATGATTCTAGGTAAGCAGATACGTTATAAAATGCTATTGCACAAAGCATTACTTATTTTTTAGGATTATTACGATAAATAATTGCAAATCTCTAAACTTTTTGGATGTAATTTCGTGCTCAAGTATTAGAGAGTTTGACAATAGTTTTTCAGAACACACAATAAAATGCAGGACATGGCATTTTATTTGTGTAGTTAAGAGTAGGGAATATTTCAAAAAACTTATAGATATGCAGTTAATCACTTCTAAAACCTTATTGCGTTTTCTAGGAATAATGCTAATTGGTATTACCATGATCAGCCCTAAAGCGGATGCCCAATACTTTGAATTGTATAGTAGTTATAGCGGCAGTAACTTTAGTATTACAGGAGGATTAGGTACTACAGCACTGATGGCTGATTTAGCTACTCATGACATCTCGAAGCAGCTTAATGGCTTACACCTTAATGTAGGTTTAGACTATCGTATAACGAATTATATCAGTATTAGGGGTGAGGGAACTTTGTCTCGCTTATATTTGGAAAGGACCAGTAATAGAGGAACTACGGGGAATAATCCTAACCTAAGCACTGTTAGTTTAAGTAGCAAATTACTTCTTGTTCATGATATCATTTCGCGTACTGCAATTGATAGAGGGCAAAAAAATTGGAATATCTATTTCCTTGGAGGTGTAGGACACATTCTTTTTACGCCCAAAAATGCCGATACTGGAGCACTTTTACGTGATGAGCGACCATTTTCGAACTATGCTAAAATTGCAACGATCTTCCCCATTGGAAGTGGAATCGAATTTTTTCCAGTAAGCTATATTGGTATTGGATTAGAATGGCAATACATTACTACTAGTACAGATTTGCTGGATGATGTGAAGCCTGAAGTGGAAAATAATACGGCTAACGATAGCTATTTCTTATTAGGCGCTAAGATTCGCTACCAAATCGGTGGAGCAAATAGTGGTGGTAGTGTAAGCGGATTCAATTATTCTCGATACTTGAAAACAAAGAAAAGAGCGAAGTATAAATAAGCAACTCATTTTTATTGAAGATATCGTTAGCTCCTAATAACATTAGGGGCTTTTTTTATATTGTTGTCGATGTTTCAGCAAGGCTACATACTTCTTAATCCCTACTAAGTAGGCATTGGCTACTTCTACTAACCTTGGGGCAATTATTCCCGCTTTGAAGTCATTTACACTCAAGGCCAATACCTCTTGTTTGTTATCTTGTAATAAACTTTCGCCATAGCAAACAGGCGTATTCAACAATCGACAAAGGCGTAAATTGCGCGCATAAACCCCTTTCGTCACTTTTTTACTAAACTGGCTGATGTATTTAGGCGCGCGATAATCTGATACTGCAGGTACTTTTAGTTGCGTTTCAAACTCGTTCTGTACAAATTGAGACAATAAAGTTGATTCTTGCATGTGATCTGTGAGCAGTGTGCGTATAAAATCGAACCGTTCAGTAGAAGTCGAAAGCTCATTGGCTAAATAAGACCCAGGGACAAAGACCATACTGTAATTCTTTTGCGTTGGGGTGTGCCAACCAATGTTATTCACATCTGCATTAAAGTGAATAACAACAGTAAAGTGAGGTTTAAAGTAATTGATTTTTTCTGCTCTAGCATCTAAGTCTTCATCTAAAAAATACCGTTCATACAACCTTCGTTTTGAGGTATTTCTAATTTTTCGTTCCGTTTGCTCTAATGTATAACCTATTCGAAGCAAGGTGTCGATTAATTCTGTATGCATCCATTCGTCAAATGACATACCGAGTGCTGAATAATCCGCTTTGTCACGCGATAACATGACCGTAGCCCCAAGCCTTTCTAAGCTATCTTGCAATACTAAGGCAGTCGTTAAAGTCAGTTCACCCTCAAAAAATCGAATAGGATCTTTTTTAATCCCATACATTTCAATAAAGCGACTCTCAGCAACAGCCACCTCCCAAGTTCCTGCAATATGTCCGGGATCAATGGCTATTTTAATACCTGCTAGTGGTTTATCTTCTTCAATAGGAAGTTCATGATGATTTTTTTCTAGGATGCTGATGATATTTAAGAGTTGTGGCGAAAAGCGTTGTACCCCTTTAGATTGGTATACTTCCAACTGATAGCTTCGATCGGCGTATTTGATTAACCGTTTAAAGTGTTCCAGATCATCCCAATGAACAGTAAACTCTGCTTGTTTTCGCTGTTTAGCTCTAGGATTCGCATAAATATGCACGCCTACCCAATCAATCTCAAAGAAATTATTGACGTATTTATGTTTCACTAAATACTTATCTGCCTTTGCTCGATAATATTTCGTGAGGCTATCTATATTTTGAGTAAAGGCACGAGTACCTAAAAAACATAGCATGATGATCATTCCAAGGCTTCTTAAGCCATTTATCCACCAATTTTGTTTGAGGTTTATTGAATAGAATATTCCCATCTACACAAGACTAAATATCAGAAACTCCCATCTAAATCTAAGAGACTGTTTGGAGATATATTCTTGATTTTTATTAGCGTGAATTTTTCCAACTAATTTCAAAACAGTCTCTAACATAATGCACAAATATCGGTCAATTTTTAAGACCTTCAGACTTATTTAGAAAATTCATCAATATTCTCTGTGAGGCTACTGTCAAATACTCGAATAGCAATTACATCAGCCTCGGCAGTGACTATACCATCAATGATACTGGTGCAGGTTAAGGTTACTTTTCTTCCTTTGACTTCCAGCACCTTTGCTCGAAGTTCTATCGGTTTATCGTTGGGCGTTGGTTTGAGGTACTTAACGGTTATGGTGCCAGTAGCGTATTTATATACAGGTTCAGAGGCTAAATCTCTTCCCTCATGGCGATAGCTCGCAGCCATGGCTGTGCCCATGCAATGGCAGTCAATTAAAGTGGCTAATATTCCCCCATTCATTAATCCCTTCCAACCATGATATTTTTCTTCAGATTCCCAAATGCACACAGCCTCATCGCCATCCCAAAAGCTCTTAATTTGTAAGCCATCTGGATTTTCAGTACCACACCCAAAACATACATTGCCTTTCATGAAATCTTGAAAATACACTTTTTCCATAATGATATGTGAAGCTATTGAAAGTTATAATGATTGGTCTGCAAATTGTTGAATAAATTGCATTATATGAATAATCACATTGAACAAGTTAACAAAATTGTGTAACTTTTTGCAAAGAATTGATTGAAGCCGCAACGATTGTGGTATCAGTTACTTCTAAGTTTTTATCAAATCGAACTAGACATGAAACGTTGGGCATTCCTCTTTACCTTCATTTTCTCGCTAAACCTTGTATATGGGCAATCTCGCTACTCCGATTACACCAGCTCTTCAAAAACGGAGATCGTAGTAGATGACTTTAATTTTAATAGCAATAAACTCTGGGTAGGTGATCAAGGCACTTATCGGGGTTCTATTCAAAATGGGTATTACCTATGGGAATCTTCTGGAAACTCTAGTATGTATGTGCCCATTCGTATGGAAATGAATGAAGAGAAAGATTACCAAATCGAAACTAAAATCAAATTTGTAGCAGGAGAACAGAATAAACCACAATCTTTGATGTGGAATATGGATACTGAAACGGGTTGGGCATTTTATTTTGACATTACTAATACCCAATATTATCGGATTTACATGCAAACAGATCAGTATGAAGAAATTATTCCTTGGACCTTCTCTTCTTTAGTGAAAAAGAATGAATACAATCTCCTTACAGTTCGAAAAGCAGGGTATAATATGTACTTTTTTATCAACAAGATATTGGTGCATACCATGACTGCCGAACCATTTTTTGGTGATTTTGCAGCCATTTCAGTTCCACAATACACCACAATTCACGTTGATTACATATATGCCCACTACCTTAAAGAAAGACAAGTAGTATTTAATCAAGGAGGTGGCGGCAAAGAAAGTGATCCTACGAGTTATTATTCTTACACTGCGAGTAACCGTAAAGATGTGTACAATGACAACTTTTCTTCTGATCGCGGAAAATGGTGGGAAGGAGATGATGCCAATAACCGTTCAAGTCATGAGAATGGGTATTGGCATTGGCAATCTAAGGTAAATAATAGCCGTTACCTGCCACTTAATATGCCTGAATTAGACGAATACAAGGACTTTGAGATAGAGATGAAAGTGAAGTTTGCCGCTGGTACAGGCACGGATAATGGTTATGGATTGAAGTGGGGAAAACCCAAAGACGATTGGCATGGTTATGCCTTTTACCTCACAAATACAGGCTATTACCGAATCTATAAATCTCAAGACTATCCAGAGGAATATGTGCCTTGGACACGTTCCTCCTTGGTGAAAGCTTATGCCTACAATACGTTAACGCTCCGAAAAGTAGATCGAACCTTTTACTTCTTTCTCAATCAGCAATTGATTCATTCCATGCCTTATCAGAGTTTTTTAGGAGATCAAATAGCATTTGTTTGCCCTAAAAACTCGACCACGCATATTGATCATTTTAGAGTTTCACATCTTACCAAAAAGCAAACACAAGTCGAAAATATTGCACCAAGCATTGTCATTACCGAACCTACGCTTTCAAGAGGGTTTAAGGTGGTCGAAGTGGATACCAAAACCACACGAATTGCAGGTGTAGCTCATGATGCTGATGGAATTTCTGAAGTGCTGGTTAATGGACAACGTGCCACGTTGCAAAGTGATGGCAAATTTTCAACAAATATCCAACTTACCAAAGGCAGTAATTCAATTTTGGTGAAGGCAACAGATAAGCGAATGAAATCGGCTGTAAAGTCATTTACCATTGATCATGAGGAAAAAAGAGTGACAACGACCCAAAAAAGATTGGCCTTAGTCATTGGAAATGCTGCTTATGAAAGTGGCGGCTCACTTAAAAATCCCATTAATGATGCCAATGGAATGAAAGTCGCACTAGAGCAGTTGGGGTTTGAGGTTATGAAATTTGAAAACTGCGACCAAAAAAACATGAAAAAAGCCATTGATCAGTTTGGGCAAAAGTTGGCGGGTTATGATGTGGGCTTATTCTTTTATGCTGGACATGGTTTGCAAGTAAAAGGAAGTAATTACTTGATTCCGACTGATGCTCGTTTGGAAAACGAAAATGAAGTAGAGTACGATTGTGTTCGGGCCGACCGAGTTTTGATGGTGATGGAAAATGCGAAAGTAGGAACGAACCTTGTTATTTTAGATGCCTGTCGCAATAACCCATTTGAGCGCAGTTGGAGCCGTAGTGCAAATGGCAATGGCTTGGCCTTTATGAATGCGCCTAAAGGTTCATTAATTGCGTATGCTACTTCTCCTGGAAATACCGCGTCTGATGGGGCAGGAGATAATGGCTTATATACAGAAGCCCTGCTTAGAGAAATTACCAAACCCAATATTACCATTTTGGAGATGTTCCAAAACGTACGCGCAACTGTTGTAAAAAGATCTGATAGCCAGCAAACGCCTTGGGAGTCTACGTCTTTGATTGGTAATTTTTATTTTAAGAAGGAATAAGAGTCAAATGTGACTAAGCACTAGTTCCGTGAATCTTATTCCATTTGAGTTCGTATATCCATGCTTAAAGCCCCAATAAGCATGAAAAATACCTTACTCATACCTTTTCGTTTTTACAAGGAAGCTTACACAGGCTTACCTCGTGAAATTTGGACCATCGGCATCATCACAGTGATTAACCGAATGGGTACCATGGTGCTTCCATTTTTATCTGTGTATTTAACTACTGTACTCAACTTTTCGCTCAAGGATGCTGGTATATTAGCGAGTGCATTTGGTTTTGGTTCGCTAGGCGGTTCCTACATTGGTGGCAAGCTGACGGATCGGGTAGGACCACGACTCGTGATTACAGCGAGTCTACTCTTTGGGGGAGTCTTATTTATTTGCTTGCAGTTTGCCCACTCATTCATCAGCATATTTTTGCTGATCTTTAGCGCTTCATTATTTGGAGAAGCCTACCGTCCTGCCATGTCTGCTGCTATTGGAATGTATTCCAAACCAAATGAAGCAGGAAGAGCCATGGCCTTTAATCGCTTAGCCATCAATTTAGGCATGAGTGCTGCCCCTAGTATCGGTGGTTTCATTGCTGTTACCATTGGCTACCACTGGTTATTTTGGGTGGATGGATTAACGTGTATCGCTGCAGCACTCTACTTTTGGATGATATCTAAAACTTGGAAGCGGCCAATGCATGCTACCAATAATACCCTAACTCAAAAAACTCAGGATACCGCTAGCCAATCTCCCATTAAAAACACGCGGTATATGCTGTTTTTAATCTCTACTTTTTTAATGGGCTTTGCCTTTATTCAGTGGTTTCATACAGTGCCTGTTTTTATCAAAACGGATTGGGCATTTGATGAACGATACATTGGAATATTAATGGGAGCGAGTAGCTTATTAGTTACATTAATTGAAATGCCGATTACCCACATCGTTGAACAACGGAATAAAATTAAATTCGCCATTCGGATAGGATTAGCTTTATTGTGTGTGTGCTATTTGCCATTTGTGTTGTCACCAAGTTTGGCCCTATGCTTTGTTGCCATGTTTTTATGGACGCTAGGAGAAATACTGCTATTGCCATTTAATAATGCAATTCCATTAAGCATGAGCCACGAGAAAAATAGGGGAAATTATTTGGCTTGGTATTTTATGACTTGGTCACTCACCAACATTACTGCACCCACAATTGGCTTTACATTTATAGATCATTATGGCTATACTGCATTTTGGTGGCTGTTAACGCTATTAATTGCCATAAGCCTCTTCATGAATCTAGTGCTTGGGGAAAAGATTATCAAATAACAAAAAAGTCCTATGAAATATCATGGGACTTTCTGAACTAAACTTGCAAAAACCTAAATCTTATTATTTCACCAACCTAATAAAATTTCAAAACTATTATTTTAACCCTATGCCATTATATATTCAATTGAAGTGCCAATGGGATAAAATTAATTGGAAAAAAGATTCAAGAAATTGATAATCAGTTATTTAAAATCTATAAATCTTTTCAGTTTGAAATTATACAAATGAATAAATGATGATATATAAGTAATGAATGATATTTCATAAAGTCGAGTAGGAGGACTGTCATACCCGAAAATATACATGAGTTAACCTATTCCTTATTCAAAATTCCAATCAAAGAATTCATCAAATACATACTTCTTATTCGCTTCAATAAACCGAATTAATTCTTGTGCTGCTGGACTGAGCTTCTTGCCTTTATTGTAGATCAGGTTCCAATTTGTGATAATGGGCAGACCTTTTAGCGGGAAAATGGTTAAACTCCCATTGGCTAGCTCATTTCTCAATCCAATCAGGGGCATAACCGAAAAGCCTAATCCAGCATTTACCGCTTGTTTCACCGCTTCGTTAGACACCAAGTACATTGTTTTGGAAGGGGTAATGCCTTTGGATTTTAGGAACATTTCCATGGCATTTCGCGTGGCAGAACCTTGTTCACGAAAAATTAAGGTTAACTTTTTAATGGATGATGCGGTAATTTTTTTGTGCTTAAACTCACTACTTCCAACAAAGTATAATCGGTTTTCTATTAATTCGATGGTGTGAATGGGAATATCATCTGGCAATACAGATACCATGTAAAAATCACTAGAGTTTTGCTGTAAGCCTTCAATCACTCTATTTTTATTAGATACATCAATTTCAATTTCAACATTTGGATATTTATCCATGAATGACCTCAAAAAATAGGGAATCACATATTTGCCTGTAGAAACTACTGAAATCTTAATTTTACCCGTCAATAATCCCTTGTATTGATTTACCGCATCCTTAATGCCCTCTGCCTCAGCCAATATCCGTTTACTTACCTCAACGATCTCTTTGCCAAAATCAGTAAGGTACAACTGCCTTCCAATTACTTCTGTTAAAGGAATTTCAAACTGATCTTGAAATCTTTTCAGCTGAATTGATACTGCAGGCTGTGTTAAAAAAAGTTCCTCCGCAGCTCTAGTAATGCTCTGATTTTCAGCAACTTTTAAAAAAACCTTTAACTGATGTAATGTGTAGTTCATTTACAAATGCTTATGAATGTTATAAAAACAATAAATAAAAATTTATAAATACTAATATGCATCTTTGTAGTTAGAAATCAAAAGATAATTGTTATGACCATATCAATTAATTCCGTATTTAAGCAGAACAATGCCAATAAAACGGCTGGTGTTGATATGCCTGATAATAGTGAGATTGATCTTAAGAAAATGCTTGAGGAGGCTTTGAAAGAAAATGGCGAAACAGATACCTTAAGCTATAAATGGGTGGATGATGAAACGGTTGAAGTTTATAATAATCGTGGCTTAGCACTTCACTCTTTTCTCTTAGAAGTAGAAAAACTAGGTAAAGACATTACGTTTGAAAAGAAAACAATCATTAAAATTACCGATTAATCGTCATGAACTTAGAGGCGCTAACAGATAACATCACCAATCCTGCATTATTATTTTTTATACTAGGAATAATTGCTGTACAAGTTAAAAGTGATCTTAAAATTCCTGAAAACTCGTCAAAATTTATCTCAATTTATTTATTACTATCCATTGGATTTAAAGGTGGGCAAGAGCTTTCTCATAGTGGACTAAGTAGTGAAATTTTATGGAGCATCGTTGTTGGTGTTTTATTGGCTTCAGCCATACCTGTAGCCTCTTTTTTTATTCTTAAAAGAAAATTAAGCATCGAGAATGCAGGAGCCATAGCCGCTTCTTACGGTTCTGTTAGTGCGGTTACTTTTGTAACAACTATTTCTTTTCTCGACATCGAGCACGTCAGCTTTAGTGGGCATATGATTGCAGTGATGGCAGTAATGGAAGCACCTGCCATTATTGTTGGAGTGCTGCTGATCAACAAATATAAAGCTGCTAGCGATCCGGATGGAACTGCAAAACCTAAGCATTCTAAAAGGAAAATGGTGAAACACTCCATTACGAACGGAAGTGTTTTTCTAATTTTAGGCAGTTTATTAATTGGTTTTTTGGCAAGCCCAGAACAAGCGGCAGGAATTAGGCCGTTTACTACCGATATTTTTAAAGGTTTTCTAGCCGTATTTTTATTGGATATGGGAATCACAAGTGGCCGTCACCTATCTATTATGTTCAGAAATGGGTTATATCCATTCATGTTTTCCACCATTATGCCTTTTGTAAATGGACTGATTGCGCTATTTATCAGTATGCAAATCACAGATGTAGTGGGTAATCAGCTATTATTCGCAATACTCGGTGCCAGTGCTTCTTATATCGCTGTGCCTGCGGCTATGAAAAACTCAGTACCGGAAGCTAACCCTAGCTTGTATCTTCCTATGGCTTTGGGAATTACATTTCCTATTAATGTAATGATTGGCATTCCGTTTTATTACTCTTTAATTCTCTTCATGCACTAATTCTACACACTTATAAATTTAGGTTAACTAACTATAACTGAGCATACCTAGCTATTTCTAGCTAGGTTTTGCTTTTTGTCTAAGAACTTGTCTAACATTAATTTATTTCGGTTGCAAAAGGCTAAGAAACCCTCACTTTGCGTTGCTTTTTCTTGAAAGAGCGCTGCTATTCCTACGAAAAAGCGCCTTAATTGAGTGCTTCTTAACTCTTTTTCACTCGAAAAAACTAATATTAGGCAAGTTCTAAAAATGAAAAAAGGCTAAATGTTGGTAAGTACCAAAATTCAGCCTGTAATAGATGGCTAATAGAAAATTCTCTTTAAGGTAATTCAACTAAAAAGGTGCCCTCTTGCTGAAATTGCTCTGATTCTTTCAAGGTTCTTAAGCCTACTTGCCCAACAATATAGTTTCCATCTCGACTTTCGTAGCGCTCAAAAATTCTGATAAAATCATTGACCTGAAACTTTTCTTGATCTTTATAGCGGAAATAAACATCCAATACCACATCATCCGAAAAGAATACCCCATTTTTAGATTGGTGTTTGCGGTATTCATACCCATATCCGTAGCGGTTGGCTGAAATATCGGATAGCACGGCAGATCCTGTAGGGTGCCCACCAGCGCCTTTGCCTCTAAAGAATTGTTGCTCAGAAAATGCTGCTTCAACCACCACTCCATTGTATTCATTCTCTACATCGTACAAGTAGTTATCTTCTTTTACAAACTGAGGTAATACATAAAGCACCACTTTATCTTTGTTTTCCTTGGTCTTATATGCCTTTGCAACCAACTTAATTTTCCATCCCTTTTCCTTCGCAAATTGAATGTCAAATTGATTTAATGCCTGAATCCCATAGTTAAACACATCATCAGGTTTAACAAACAGTCCAAAACTGTGTGCGGTTAAAATCACCAATTTATATTTGGCATCAAATCCGCCAACATCTAGGGTTGGATCTGTTTCCGCATAGCCTAAGTCTTGCGCATCTTTTAATGCTTGCTCATAGCTGACACCTTCATTAAATATTTTGGATAAGATGTAATTAGAAGAACCATTAAAAATGCCTCGAATGGCAAATAATAATTCATTGTCGTAGTATTCTTCTAATGTTCGGACAATGGGAATACTTCCACAACAAGAGGCTTCATATAACAAAGAAGCATTGTTCTCTTTTTGTAGGGTAAACAGCTCTTTTAGGTTTTCTGCCACCATCTTTTTATTAGCAGTAACTACATTTTTACCGCTCTTCAATGCATTTTTCACAATATCGTAAGCATCATTAGCGTCATCAATCAGCTCTACGATTAAATCAACATCCTGATCTTCAAGAATATCTTCTTTTTGGTAAGTAAAATACTCAGCGGGTAATGTTCTTGCTTTATCACGTTGCTTTACGGCAATTTTGCCAATATCAGCTTTAAAATTGGTGCTATTTTCTAGCACATCGTATAATCCTTGGCCTACACATCCAAATCCGAAAAGGCCAATTTGTATATTCTTCATGAGTAAAAAGTTAAAGTCGATAGATAGAATGAGTTTATACTATTATTAGCGTTAAAGCGAGCTAACTCTTGCATAAACAGGCTCAGCCTGTTCCTGTGCGTCAAAAAAAGTTTGAATTCGTTTTGCGATTTGTTGCGTTTCAATTAAAAAACCATCGTGACCATAGGTAGAATTAATGGTTACAAAATCTGCTGAGGGGATGTGTTCCGCTAAGAAGATTTGTTCTCGAAGCGGAAACAATATATCTGAAGTAACACCGATCACTAAGGTTTTAGCTTGTATTTGGGCTAATGCTTCTGTAACACTTCCTCGATCTCTACCCAATTGATGCGAATCCATGGCCTTTGAGAGTGTGAAATAAGCGAAAGCATCAAAACGAGTTGTCAATTTTTCGCCTTGGTAATCTTGATAAGAAGCAGCTAAAAAGTCATTGACTTTATCGGTATTGGGTTCTGATTGGGTGAAGTGATACGTTTGGTAATTGCGGTACGATAACATGGCTACAGCACGCGCAGCTTTTAATCCATTGATACCAGCAGTTGGTGTTTTTTCTTGCCAAGTGGCATCTGCTGCAATGGCTAGACGTTGTGATTCGTTGAAGGCAATTCCCCAAGCAGAGTGATAGGCATTGGTTGCCAAAGGAATGAGGTGTTGAATTAGTGTAGGTTTACTAATGGCCCATTCTAATGCTTGTTGTCCACCTAAAGAGCCTCCGATAAGCGTATAAATTTGCTCGATTTCTAGGTGTTGGCGAAGTAAGTCTAAGCTGCTGACGATATCGCGAATGGTAATGTGGGGAAAGTCGTGGTAATAAGGCTCATTTGTTTCAGGGTTAATGGATAGGGAATTCGTAGAGCCATAACAGGAACCTAGCACATTTGCACAAACAATAAAATGCTCTGATGGATTAAATAAACAGCCATCTCCAACTAAGCCGGGCCACCAATCTACTACATCAGCGTTTGCGGTAAGTGCATGACAAACCCAAACTACGTTAGATTTATCTGCATTTAACGTGCCCCAAGTTTGATAAGCAATTTCGAGTTTGGGTAAAATACTTCCATTTTCTAATCGGAAAGGTGCGGAGTGAGTGTATGTTAATCTGGACATGGTGATTGCTTTGGATTCAATACGTTATCTGTAATAAGATGAATACCTGTATCTTGTGTATATTGGTTAGTTAATTAACCAAATAAGAACTTAGCAAGATGTGTTGATAGGTATATTGGAAAAGGTAAATGAGTGTTGGGTATTAGCAGTACCTACACATTCGTGTAGCTGACATCATACAACGAACAGTTGTATTGAACGACTCAACAAGATAAAACCCAAGAAATGAGGAGCATAAGTTTTTCATAATTCGGTTAATTTATATTCCCTAAAATTGTTTTAGGTTAGGAATTAGCACCTTCTTCCCGCGTTTGGAAGGGTTGCCAGAGGGTCTTAGAGCCTAATCTCTCGCCTCGCTCTTTATAAACTAATACCAAAATAAATTGGGAGGAATCCCCTTTTGGTAAGGTTCATTAACTAGAACAATGCAAAGCAAAAACATAATTTTTGATTTTGCAAAGGTCTGTAGTATTTTTTTTAGATGCCATTTAGTCCAATATAATCGAGTTATATCTCTACGCCAACCATAGAGACATCATCAATTTGCCGATGCTCTCCTTTCCAGCGCTCAAAAACGTTTAACAGCAACTCTCCTTGTTTAGTCATGCTTTCATGTTGTATTTCCTGAATTTTGGAGAGTAAACGCCTCGTTTTAAACTTTTCAGAGTTACCATTTTCGCCGCCAAACTGATCAATGATTCCATCGGAATACAGATAAATGCGATCTTTGGGCTTTATTTTCACCTGATGGCATTCAAATTCCTGTTGCCGCGTTTTGTTACGATAGCCTCCAATGGCAAAACGATTTCCTTTAATGACCTGCAAATCTCCATTTGAAACATAGACCATTGGGGTGTGTGCTCCTGCAAATAAAGCCTCCATTTTGTCGTAATTTATTACACACAATCCAATGTCCATTCCATCACGAATTCCTACCTCTTCCTCATTTTGCCGAAGCAGGTGTTTAATTTTATAATCTAATAAATGAAGAATCTCATCTGGTTTTTCTATCCGTTTATCAATAATAATTTCTTGTAGCGCACTAATTCCAATAATCGATATCAATGCTCCAGGAACTCCATGACCTGTACAATCTACATTTGCCACAAATAATTGATCGCGTCCATTATCTTTATAATACCACAAAAAGTCTCCACTTACGATATCGCGAGGGAGGTAAATTTGAAAATAATCTGAGGCGCTGGAAATATTTCGTTTATTGTCTTTAATTAAAGCTTCTTGAATTCGCTTCGCATAATTAATACTATCGGTAATTTTACGATTGGTGGTTTCTAATAATTCATTTTGCTTATGAATTTCTTCGCTTTTCGTTAATAGTTCCTCTTGCTGCTGTGCAAGCCTTTCGTTTTT
>JBMYQA010000027.1:20894-27409 GCA_049600855.1 Flammeovirgaceae bacterium
ATCGGTAATTTTCTTATTTTTCTCTTCTAATAGTTGTCGGGATTCTTTAATTAGACGCGTTGTTTTTTCTTCCGCTATCAAAATTTGTTTTAAAATTCGTCTTAGCGAAAACGATAAGAAAATGATGACAAATATCGATATGATGGTATCTTTCAATAACAAGGCTCTTGCTTCTGAAGTAAAGTCATTAAAATGCTGATCAACAGCAATCACAGCGACTACTTTGCCTAAACTATTTTTTACAGGAGTGATGGCGGAGAGCCACACACCGTTCTCATCTTCAAAACGATCAATTTGCCCACCTGTGTAATATTTATTAATGAAATCTTCTGGATGAGAATTATAAACGTGTCTAAAATAGGGCGTTTCTCCAGAGGTAACTCCAAAATAAAAATGTTGATGTACCGAATCAAAAGTGAGGGTATAAATGTCAGAGTTCAACTGATTAATTTCATAGACTTTTCGAAGCTTTTCATGTAATTGATAGTACAGAGAATCTTCATCGCTGCTCGTAATCGCATCTTGTGTTGGATACCTTTGTAATAAGGTTTCGAGCTGATCTCCTGAAAAGTTTAAACTTAGGGTAGCTGCAATACACTCTAATTTGGCTAAGGTGTCTTGTTGCTTGTGAGAAAGGGATGAATAGTAAGCCGTTACCGTAAAATAAAACGAAAGTAATAAAATGAACAGCATAACTGTCCAATATATTTTCATGGAGAGCTTTTGACTTAATATGTAATCTACTATTCGCAAATTTGAAGTTTACTATTTTAGTTTATGCTGCTTTGTTATGTAGGAAACGATGGTACATGTGCAATAATTCCCTATTCCCTAAAGAAAACACTGATTTTTTGATGAACCACCAAAGACCTCAACTCATTAGTTTGTGTTACCTGATGAAGTTTAATAAAATAGATCGACAAAACATGATCCATTGGTGTAGTTTTCATGTTAAAATGATCGATTCATCACATACCTGAATTTGTCAAGATTCTTCAAATTGATTATATTCAATCACCAATATGACAAATAAAAGCTAAAAGGAGCGAGCGTTTTGCATTAATTTTAGATCATTTTTCGCTTCTATCTCTACTAAACTCAACTTAGCCAAGACTTTACCAAACATTTTCATAGAAATGTTTACAACAACCAACAGACAGCAAAAAAACCGATAAACACAACAATATGCTAATTGGAAATGAAAAAATTGAAAAGCCATCTAAGTTTTGGCTTTTTACAGAGAGCGGACGCGCACTATTTGATTTAGGAACCTACTTTGCTTCAGGACTCATCTGGAAAAACCTTCCCCAAGGTGATGGCCATCCTGTACTCATTTTCCCTGGTTTTCTAGCGAGTGACTTGTCTACTGGCCCCTTAAGGCGATTTTTAAGCTATAAAAATTACAGTCCACAGCCATGGAAGCTGGGGCGTAACTTGGGCGATTATGAAGTGTTGGAGGAGCGAATGAGCCAGAAAATAGAACAAGTTCATAAACGTTTTCAACAAAAGGTCAGTATTATTGGTTGGAGTTTAGGTGGCGTTTTTGCCCGTGAGATGGCTAAAAAGCTGCCCCATTGTGTGAGAAGAGTGATTACACTCGGTTCTCCTTTTGGCGGCATTCGCAAGCCTAACAATGCAGCTTGGATTTTTGAATTACTTTCGGGCAAGCAAATCAATGAGATTGAATACGATGGAATAGATGAAATTCCTACCCCGCCGCCTGTGCCATCTACAGCCATTTACTCTAAATCTGATGGAATTGTTCCTTGGCAGTGTTGTATGGAAATTGGCACAGGCCGAACGGAAAATGTAGAGATTGTAGGGGCACATTTAGGTTTAGGGCACAACCCCGCTGCACTAATTTGCATTGCAGATCGTCTGGCTCAGCCCGAAGGAGAATGGCAACCATTTGTTCCAACAGGCTATCAACGGTTGTTTTTTCCTGCGTATTAAAATTTCTCTAAACCCAATCCGAATAAAGCAAAATCATACTTTACGGGGTCTAAAGGGTCAAATTGGCGTAAATTGGCAGTAAGTTCAGTAGCAGCTCTCCAATCGCTCTGCTTGCGCTGAAGCAGGTTGAGCTTTTTAGCTACGCGTTCTACATGAACATCTAAGGGGCAAACTAGTTGAGCCGGCCGAATGGTATTCCAAATGCCAAAATCTACGCCAGCCTCATCCTTTCGAACCATCCATCGCAAAAACATATTAATGCGTTTGCAAGCAGATTTTCTGCTTGGTGTAGCCACATGCTTTCGCGTGCGATCTGGCGCATCTGCAAGACTAAAAAAACGTTCGTGAAAATGAATAAGGGCTTGTTCAACCGTTTCGTCTTGTAGATTAAACTGTTCCGTAAAAGCTTGCTCTAAGCTATCGTGCTTGCGGTAATAATCTTGAAAAAAGGCAATGAAATAAAGGGCATCTGTGGCATTGAAGGTACGGTGCTTAAAATTTAAAAAGCGTTTGAGGTCACTTTCCTCGTGATGTAGCATAAAATCATGAGGCGCGCCGTCCATGTGTTCTACCAATTCGGCGCATTTATTAATGATCGTTTTACGCTGTCCCCAAGCTAATACCGCAGCCCAAAATCCCATGATTTCAATATCCTGTTTTTTCGTGAATTGATGTGGGATACAAATGGGATCATTTTCAATAAAATTTGGACGGTTTACCGCTAGTACTTTTTGGTCAAGAAAGGTTTTTAACGCTTGGGTGTTCATAAGATTTAGCTGCTTCTAAGGCTCGTTCGGCTTGTAAAATATGTCGTTGCGAATGTGCCACCAAAAATCTAAAAACATCACCCAATCTCAAATAAATTAGCTTAAAAAACTCCAAAGGCACTTTTGTTTTATTCAAATCCAACGCTTTAGCAGCTTCTAATTGCTGAATCAGCGCTTTTTGGTAAGCTAAGAATTTAGGGATCACCTGATTGGCATCTAACTGACTTTCAGCAGGATTCATGCGCGCTAAGGTTTTCATTTTTTTGGCGTTTGAAGGCAAAACCATATTCACAAAATAGCCTCCGATTAGACCTGCTTTATACACTCGACTTGTTTCAGGATGGGCCGATTTAATACTTAATTTCTGTTGAATTTCATGCTGGTAGTAGGCACTGTAAAAGTTGAGATGTGTTAAGCATTCCAACACACTCCAGCTTGTTGGTTTTTCTTTCCAATTTAATAATGCATTTGATTCTTCAGCAAAGTGAAGGGAAACTTGTTCTGAGATGTTGAGCACTTCCTGTTGGAGTTGTTCTAAAAGTTCAAACTGTTTCATGGCTAAGCGATTTAGTTCGTTAGCAAAGCTAGGGCGCACTTCTAAATAAAATCTTGATGAGAATCAAGATTTTCACTTTCGGATACGACTCAGGGTTTCGGGAGACATGCCAAGGTAAGAGGCAATGTATTTGAGCGGAACTTTTTGAAATAAGTGGCTACTTCGATGGAGTAAGCGCTCGTAACGCTCTTTTGGGGTAAATGTAAGCATTTCCACTTCACGTTGAATTTTACCCAGTAAGGCTTCTTCTGTGAGCTTTCGCCAAGCGCGCTCTAACTTGGGAAATCGCTCCACTACTTGGTAGAAATCCGAACGGGGAATACCAACTACTTGGGTTGGTTTCAGGGCTTGAATGTAATAATCGGAAGGATTTGCTTTGATGAAAGAAGGGTAGGAGCAAATGAGCGTATTTTCATAAGCAAAACCCACGCAAATTTCCTCCGCTTTATTGGGATAATAAATGCGCATGCAACCGCTTTTGACAAAGTAAAGATGTTTTTCAACTTGGCCTTTACGGTTTAAAAACTCGCCTCGTTTAAGTTTTTTTTCCACCTGCCAATGCGCCATTAACTCCTGCATTTCATCAAGAGTAATGGCAACCTGATTTGCAAAAATAGCGTGTAATTTTGAGGCAAGTTCCATAAAGCACTTGCTTAAGATGCTGACCCCATTTTTTTAGCATATAATGCTTTACTCTCTTTCACGGTCACGCTCAATTCATCCATGATATCAGCCACTCGTGATTCAATATTTTTCAAGCCTTGATTAATTTGTGCAATTTGTCCAATGGCTACTGCCGCTTCCAAGGATTTTACAATATCGACCGCCTCGGCATGTAAGCCACGCAGCTTTTCGATGGCTTTTGAGGTGTTTTTTAAGGTTTCATTGTACTCTTCTCTCGATTTTGCCAAGGCTTCTGTCAATTGTTTTTTCGTTTTGTCATCGCTCAGGCTCTCAATTTGGCGGGTAATGGCTGCAAATAAGTTATCTGCTTTCTTTCTTAAATCTTCATACTCTTTATTGAGATGCTTCACGCGTTTATTCACTTTTTCCCATTTGCCATATACCGCCGCAAATTCTTTATCTACATTTTTAGCGTCTTGTAACGCTTGCTGCAAGGCAGATAAACTTTCTAAACTGGTATTTACTTGTTTGTTGGCGCGTTCTTTTTGTTTTTCGAATGAGGCAATTTGCGTTTTAAACTCCTGTTTAAATTTAGGAAGTCCTTCAGGACTCTTGCCTCTGTGACAAGCAACGAGTCCTATAATGATTACGAACAAAAAAATAGATTGGTGTTTCAACATCGTTATAGCATTTTAGATGATGCAATTAATTTACAAGTATACGGATGAAGATTTAAAGACTAAGAAAAGTTTAAAATTATTGGGAATATTCTAGTGCTCTGTCACACTTGAAATGACGGTAATCTAAGTTGAATTTGTTCAATTTCAGCGTTAAAAAATCGTCCCGTAGCGCTGCTATGTGACAATTTTTTGCCTAGAACTTACACAAATTCAAAACATACTTAACTCGCCATTTCAAATGTGACACAGTACTAGTTCATTTCAAGAAGCCTATGTTACGATTCAGCCTACTTATTTGACGGTTCAAGGATATTCCCTATTATATGTAAGTAATCTAATGCAAATTTGTGTTATCTATTAGGATGGAGTGTACCATTTTATCCTTGCAAAAGACTAAATCACCACTATGAATGCATTAGACCTCTACAAAACCCGAAAAATAGCCTTCTTTGCCATAGGAGGAACGCTCTCCGCGCTCTTCTATTCACTCATGGAACAGATGATTTTGCATGGTGCCAAAGCCCCAATCGACTGTTTGATGAATAACATACTCGGAGGTATTCTCATCAATCTAATATTTGGTTGTTTCATGGGCATTGTGGTGGGGATGTTTGAAGTGTTTCTGTTTAACAAACGGATGAGAAGTAAAAACTTTGGGCAGTTGCTGTGGCTAAAAACAGGAATTTACTTGCTACTGTTTACTTTTTCAGCGGTAATGATTGTGTTTACGCATGCCATGTATGACTTAAATGCACCAATTTATCACAAGGCAGTCGTTGAGCAAGCATTAAGCGCCATTCAAGGCATCTACTTACCACTATTTTTAATCTATGTAACTACTTGGGTGACTGGGTCCATCTTTTTACTCCAGATGAGTGAGAAGTTGGGAAATGGTGTATTATGGCAGTTTTTATTAGGGAAATACCATCGGCCAAAGCAAGAACAACGCGCATTTATGTTCTTGGACATGAAAGATTCTACCAGCATTGCCGAACGAATCGGCAGCCAAAAGTTTTATCAACTTCTCAATGATTTTTTTGCAGATATGACTGATACGATCCTAAGGTATCAAGGGGAAATTTATCAATATGTTGGAGATGAAATTATCATCACTTGGCAAGTTGGTAAACACGATCGTGCTGCATTAATTCATTGTTTCTATGAAATTGACCAAGCCATTCAAAAGAAAGGAAGTTATTACCTCAAACAATACGGCTTTATTCCTGAGTTTAAGGCAGGTATTCACGAAGGACAAGTAACGGTTGGGGAAGTAGGGACTATCAAGCGTGAAATTGTGTTTTCTGGTGATGTATTGAATACCACTTCCAGAATTCAGGGATTGTGTAATCAATACGAAACTAAGTTGTTAGTCTCGGATGTATTTTATGCGTTACTGCCCGAAATGACACAACAAATTGTGGGGGAATCTATGGGGAAGGTTCGGTTGAAAGGCAAAGCCGAAATGGTTGGTATTGTGAAGATTACCCCTGAATATTCGTCTATTTATCGGGTGCATTGGCAGCCAGAGCTACCAGTGATTGGGAAAAAATACATTGAAGTAGTCTAAATAAATCAGTACTTTTATAGCAATATTTTTTGAGCGGATTTAATGCAGAACTTATGAGCATTTTAGAAGAGCCATTTATAGAACCACGCGATGACCTTGACTCGTCTTCAACAGCAGTACCTGATCAGGACGATGAACGGAGAAGTCTGTTTACCCTTGAACAATTAGATATTCAATGCTCAGATCGAATTTTAGAAGTTGGGTTTGGTCTCGGAAAAACCTTGCAAAAGCTCGGTAAATTCGTAGACAAGCAAGTGGAGTTGAAGGGAATTGAACGTGATGTGCATGCATTCCGCAAGGCTTACCACAGCAACCAAGCGGCAATTGAACGTGGAGAAATCGACATTTACCATACCTGTCTGTGGGAT
>JBMYQA010000027.1:27419-35395 GCA_049600855.1 Flammeovirgaceae bacterium
TTTCCAAACACCAGAAGATTATTACCATACCATATATACCAATAATGTTCATGTGATGTGGGAAAATCCGATCACTGAATTCCGATTTATGCGAGAGTTGCTGGCAGTAGGAGGGAAGTTGGTGACTATTTTTAATCCAGTTACTGCCCAAAACCACGAGGAAGTGATTTTTAAGGCTTATGAGCTGGTGGAGCAATACGTTGAAGCTGGTTTTGAAGAAATTCATGTGGCTTATGATAATGAGCAACAGATGAATGCAAAAACCTTAATCAGTGTAGTTGGCTATAAATGATAAGTTATGAAAGTTGCCCGTAAGATAAATCAAAATATCAAACAAAACTTGCTGAAATATGGCTTTCGAATAGTTGCAGCATGCATGATTTTTATCTTTTTTAAGGCAATGATGGAAGAGGATGTGGAAGGGCTCTTCACGTTTGATAAAAGAGCAATTGCTTACCTGACCTTTACATTTACCATGGTTTTGGGAATGTGGGAAGTGACCGATGCCGTTTTTTGTTGGGTAAGTAACAAAGCAGGAGATGGCCCCGTGCGGTATAAAGGAATTACACAGTATTTAATCATTTGCATTTTCATTACGGTAGTACTGGCTCCGTTCATTGCCTATTTAGACGTATATGGATTAGCAGGCTGGCTCAATTGCCCCATTGGTGACTTAGAAGTCGCTTATTACCAAAGTTGTGTCGGAAGTATGGGCGTAGGCACATTTATGACCGTAACTAATCTGGTTCATCATTTTATACGATACGAAAAACAAGTAGAGGTATTCCAAGAACAACTGAAACAATCTGAAATCTTATCTAAGTACGAAAGTTTAAAGAATCAGATTAACCCACATTTTCTATTCAATAGCTTTAGCGTATTGACCTCACTGATTTATAAAGATCAAGACATGGCGGCAGATTTTACCACACAGTTATCTAAAATTTATCGTTATGTTTTAGAAAATAAAGAGAAAGATTTGGTGACTTTAAAAGAAGAAGTACAGTTTATCCGTTCCTTTTTCTTTTTGCTGAAAATTAGGCATGCAGAAGCCATGCACATGAATATCAGTTTAAGTGTACGCACTGGAAATACCTTTATTCCCCCATTGGCCCTCCAAATGTTGGTTGAAAATGCAATTAAACACAACAGTTTTACTACTGAGCGTCCCTTATACATCGAGATTTTTAACGATACCGAAGGGTATTTAGTCGTACAAAATAACATTCAAAAACGGGTTAATCCTCCCGAATCGACTCATGTTGGCTTAAAGAATATCAAAGAGCGCTATGCCCTTCATACCCATGAAGCATTACAAATAGAGTGCGTGAATCATCTATTTCGGGTGAGAATACCGATGCTCTCTGGGAATACATTGAAGTATAAAAAAGCAAGTCAAGCGTCATTGGATTCCCAACTGATTTATGCCAAGAATTAGAATGTGCAGCTATGAAAGTACTGATTGTAGAAGATGAAGAATTAACTGCCGATCACTTTTGTCAATTATTACAGCGATGCGATGCTTCCATTGAAGTGCTTCAACATGCAAACTCCGTGAAGAATGCCGTTGGTTGGCTAAAAGGAAATCCAACGCCAGATTTGATTTTTTTGGATATTGAACTGGGAGATGGCACAGGTTTCGATGTATTGGAAGAATCCCAAACTGTTGCACCAATTGTGTTTACGACCGCTTATAATGAATTCGCAATCAGGGCATTTCGTTATAACAGCTTGCACTACTTATTGAAACCCATAGATTTCCAAGATTTGAAAGAAGCCCTAACTAAAATAGGTCCTCAGCTCCACACAGCAGCACAGCCAGATTTCACTGAAATCAAGAATTTATTAAGCACATCCTATAAAAAGCGTTTTATGGTAAAGATTGGAGATCAATACCAACACGTTGTTATTCAGGATATTGCCTACTTCCGATTTGAGAAAGGATTTGCCATTTTATGCACCCACAACAATCGCGAACTGCCCATCGATTATTCCCTCGATCAACTGGCGGAAATGCTCAATCCCTTAGATTTTTTTCGCCTAAATCGAAAGTACATTGTTTCTATAGCATCCATCAGACAAGTCCATACCTATTTCAATAGTCGTTTATTGGTGAAGTTATGCCCTGAAGTAATGGAAGAAGTGATTGTAAGTCGCGACCGTGTGGCTAACTTCAAAAAGTGGCTGGATGTGTAACATTTAATTTATGGAATGATATCTTTCTCTTGAACATAAATGCCGATCAGTTCGCCATTTTTTCGTTGCATTCGGATGAGGTATAACTTTCCTTTTGTTTCCAATAATTCTCCAACACATTCATTTCCCTTGTACCGAAACTTAATCAGTTTTTCGCTTGGATTTTGAGGTGTATATAGCTGAATCGCTACCTTTCAATGGGTATGGCTATAGACTCATCTTTTAAAAGCTTAGATTCATAGACGTGTTTAATTTTTAGCTGATTATTTAGATCAAAAAATTTGATTACATACCTGCCTCTATCAAAATCTAATACTTGTGCATGGGTCGAATAACGCTTGTTATTATGATTACGAACATAAATTACGTGTTCTCCTAATTCGAATTTAGGTGATGTTTTGCCATGTGTGAACTCCTTTAAGTTTGACTCAATTTTTGTTGAATCTGAGAAGTCAATAATCTCTGCAGAAACGGTAACTTTAGTGGTAGAGAACGGGAAAATAAGTGTTTTTTTAAAATCAATAGTCGTTTGACCAATGGCTTGCCCTGGTTTTAAATTGCAGTTTAAATATAAATTTCGCTTAGCTTCTAACACTAAAGCATCTTTTTGGTTTCCACCTATACCAAGAAAATGAGCGGTTGAAGCGCTACCAAAAGCAAAGCGTACAGCTGAGAAATTATTACTAGTAATTGCCGCACTTCCTCCGCTGATAGAGCCAATATGCGATGTGCAAGAAGCACAAATGATGATAAATAAAAGCCAAGTTAATTGTTTCATTATTAGAAAGTTAAACTAGAAGTGATTTGTTGTTTCTTTTGAAAGATGCAAACTTATTGAAGCAAATTAGAATGAAGAAGTCTAACTATATATCTGGTTAGAAAAAGCGTATAAATTTCAGGAATCATTTCATAGTTGGCTAAAGTTGATAGAGGGTGTTGAGTTACAGTGGAAATATACGTTATACGTTATTGTGATTTAATTCATAAAATATGATAATTCCGATATCGAATCTCATTAAAGGATTGTATTCGCTAGTTGAATTTGTTAACTTCATCGCGGTTTATTCCAAACAGCACTTACTTAAACAAACTAAACTTCATTTGTTCTTGCGATGAACACATTCAAACAACATTGCCTCATGAAAAAATACACCAATCACCGCTATTACCTCTTATGCTTGCTTTTCCTTTCTGCCTGTAATTGGGGCGGTCAACCTGTAGAAATTACCTATAAAAACTTCGATGAAATCATTACCGAAAGGCAGAACCTCAGATTTGTATTTGACAAAGATTTAGCCCAAGGTATTACCCTAAATGATTGGCGAGATGAAAACTACGCAACCTTTGAGCCAGCAGTGAAAGGCAAATTCCGTTGGGTAGATCAGAATGAATTAGAGTTTTCTCCACTAGAAGGCTTTGCGCCTAGTACAACGTATCAGATTAACTTTACTGATGAACTCATCAAACATGTAGATGAGAAGTTTCGAATAGGCGATCAAACCTCGTTCGAATTTCATACCGAATATCTAGGCCTAACTGCTAGTAATGTAGCGTGGGTATTGAATAGCAAGAACGAACCTACATTACTAGCCGAATTAAATTTTAATTACCCTGTTGAACCAAGTGATCTCAATCAATTACTACATGTGACTAGAGAGGGAGAAGAGGTAAAATATGAAATTGCCACACCGCAGTTAGCCCGAGCGATAGAACTGAATATCGCAGCTAACCCAGATTGGGAGAGCAAAGACTTGAAGTTTGAAATTGCCAAAGGGCTTGGACTAAAAAATAGTGATTATGTGGCAGGGGGATTAGAAAGTTCAGCCACGATTCCTGCAAAGGCTAAATTTGAAGTGGTTGATGTAGTGGCAAATTACTTAAATACCGACCCTTTTATTAAGGTAAGCACTTCCCAAATGATTTTGAGCAAAAACCTAACTGATTTGGTAAGTATAAGTCCTGCATTAAAGGTAGATATAGAGAAAAGTAATGATGGGTTAGTGATTAAAGGAAACTTTGAGGTTGGGAAAGATTATAAAGTCACGGTTAAAAAAGAACTTAAAGGCATTTTTCAAAAAGCATTGGAAAGCAATTTTTCGAAGACCGTAGTATTTGGTGAAATCGCACCAAGCATGAGTTTTTCGGATAAGAAAGCAGTATACCTCACTGCAGCAGGTAACCGAGAAATAGGAATTCAAATCGTGAATGTGCCCAGCATCAATGTAAAGGTTTGGAAAATCTATGAAAACAATATCCTAGAGTTTCTGCGAAGAAATCGCATGATGAATAGTTATTTCGACAACTATGACCGCCGTTATTTCTATGGCAATACCAACTATGGAGATGTGGTATTCGAAACCGATATGGAGACGGCGAATATGAAAACAGTTGACGGCCTGAAAATGCTGAACCTCAACTTTAAAGATGCGAATGCGTTTAAAGGAATTTATTTAGTAGAGGTAAAATCGAATGGAGAACTGTGGTTGAAACAAAATAAGCTAGTGGCTATTTCAGATATTGGTTTGATTGCAAAACAAGCAGAAAATGACATTTATGTTTGGGCAAATTCAATTAAAACAGCAGAGAGCTTAGAAGGTACAGAAATTAGCCTCTTCAGTACAAATAACCAAAAAGTATTAAAGAAGCAGACCGATGCGAATGGTTTTGTCAAGTTTGAGAATATCAAAGAATCAGCGCCAAACTTCAACATTCAGATGGTGACTGCTCGTAAAGGTACTGAATTTAACTTCATGCATTTTAGGCAAAACCCAGTAGCTACAGCCGCCTTTGAAGTAGGTGGTTACTATAAAAATCAATCTGGTTTGCAAGCGTTCATTTATGGGGATCGAAACCTGTACCGCCCTGGTGAAATGGCACATATTAAGACTATTGTCAGGGATCAAGATTGGAATAACCCAGGCGAATTACCCGTAAAAATCAAAGTCTTAGCACCAAATGGAAAAGAGTTTTTGAGTAAAAAAGGCATGCTGACAAAAGAAGGTTCTTATGAAACTTCATTTCAGTTTCCTGTAGATGTAGTTACAGGCACTTTTTATGCAGAATTGTTTACAGGTAATGATGTCTTACTCAACTCTTATGCGATTAGTGTCGAAGAGTTTATGCCCGATCGGATTAAGGTTATGGTGAATATGGATAAAGAAGAAGTGAGATTGGGCGATCCTTTTAAACTTTCAGGGCAGGCGTTTAATTTATTTGGACCTCCTGCGGTTGGGAGAAACTATGACGCAAATTTGTATGTCAGCCGCAAAAACTTTTCTCCTAAAGGATTCAACGATTATAATTTCCACATTCAAGGGAAAAATAAAAACTTTGAGGCCCAGTTTCGAACTGGAAAAACCGATGACGCGGGCAAATATGAAGCAGATTTCCAGCTCGATCACCAATACAAAAATATGGGTTTGCTAAGCGGGGAAATATATACAACGGTGTTTGACGAAACAGGCAGGCCTGTGAGTCGAAAAACCAATGTAGAAATCATTACGCAAGATGTGTTTTATGGCATTCAAAACTTTCCGTATTACATCAAAGCGCGTCAGCCGCTTGCCATTCCTTTTGTAGCGGTAAATAAGGATGGAAAAGTGTTAGATACGCAAAAAGCGAGCGTGAAAGTGTTGCGATACGATTGGTATAACGTATTGGAAAAAGATCACAGAGGTAGTTATCGCTATGTCTCTAAACGAAAAGAGAAGGTGTTGGTAGATAAGGTGATAGACATCAAAGGGAAAGCGACACAATATACCTTTGTGCCAGGGCATTCTGGGCGATTCGAAGTGCGCATTAGTGAAGAAGGTGCTGAAAGTTATGTAAGCAGGAATTTTTATGCATACGGATGGGGGCAAACGCGTGCCACTTCTTTTCAAGTAGATCGGGAGGGAAAGGTGATGATGGAATTGGATAAGGAGAACTACCAAGTGGGAGAAACAGCTAAGATATTATTCAAATTGCCATTTGAAGGGAAACTATTGGTCACAGTTGAGCGAGAAAACATCATTAAGCATTATGAGTTTGCAAAAACCGACAAGAAAGCAAAAGAGTTGAGTATTCAACTGACTGAAGACATGTTGCCTAATGCCTACATCACGGCTACACTGATTAAGCCCATTACAGATAATGCCATTCCGCTTACCGTAGCGCATGGTTTTCAGCCCATTTTAGTGGAGAAAAAATCCAATCAAATTGTGGTAGAGGTGATTGCTCCTCAGAAATCGAGGGCTAAGAAACGGCAATCTGTATTGGTAAAAACAGATCGAGCGGAGCAAGACATTGAAGTTACCGTGGCAGTAGTAGATGAGGGAATTTTACAAATTAAAAATTACCAAACACCTAAGCCCTACAATTTCTTCTACCAAAAGCGTGCTTTACAGGTTGAATCCTATGATTTATATCCCCGATTATTTCCAGAATATGCCATCAAGAAACAAGGTTTTGGTTCGGGGGAAGGAGCGCGATTAGGCAAAAGGGTAAATCCGCTAGCGAATAAACGGGTGAAACTAGTGAGCTTTTGGAGTGGTACACTAAAAACGAATGCAAAAGGAGAAGTCCGTTATGAGTTCGATATTCCTCAGTTTTCGGGCGACTTGCGCGTCATGGCTGTGGCGACAAAAGGGACCGCTTTTGGCTCAGGGTACGCCAATATGAAAGTGGCCGATCCTGTTGTCATTAGCGCGGCACTACCTCGATTTGCCAGTCCTAAAGATCAGATGAATATGCCAGTAACGCTTACCAATACTACAAATACCAACATGGATGTAACGGCTAAGGTATCGGTAAAAGGGGAAGTGAAGTTAGTGGGGGCTGCCAGTCGAAAAGTGGAAATTCCAGCAAACAGCGAGCAAACTATACGCTTTCAATTGACAGCCAATCAAGCCATTGGACAAGCGGCTGTTACGGTTGAGGTAGATAATGGACAAGAGTCGTTTAGTAATTTGACAGAATTGACAGTTCGCCCAACTACTTCTTTACTAAAAACCAATGGATCAGGTGTAGTTGCAAGTGGCAAACCCATTGAGATTGATTTCAAGAAAGATTACCTGACTGCTTCCATTGATGCCAAGTTATTAATCAGCAAATCACCAGCTGTAGAGTTTACAGCGCATTTAGCGTATTTAGTGCGTTACCCGCATGGTTGCGTAGAGCAAACCACTTCAGCGGCATTTCCACAATTGTACTTTGCCGAATTAGCCGAAGATTTAAACAAAGTCATTGCTTTGCGTGGCGATCCTGATTTTTATGTGGGAGAAGCGGTTCGTAAACTCCAAACCATGCAAATGTATAATGGTGCCTTAACGTATTGGCCAGGAGGGAGTTATGCGAGTTGGTGGGGCTCCGTATACGCTACGCATTTCTTGTTAGAAGCCAAAAAGAAAGGCTTTGAGGTAGATCAAAATGTATTGGATAAGTTGATGGGGTATTTGAAAAATCAAATCAGACGAAATAATACCTACGAGTATTACTATTATGATGTCAACAACAAGTTGGTACAACGACGTGTAGCGCCTCGTGATGCTTTTTATTCCTTGTTTGTATTGGCAATGGCTGGTCAGCCTGATGTGGCTTCGATGAATTATTATAAAGCAAAGCCTGAATTGCTCACAGCAGATTCGCGTTACATGCTGGCGTGTAGCTACCTGCTTACAGGAGACAAAAGTAGTTTTAAACTGATTCTGCCTGGAGGATTTCCAAATGAGCGTTCTTTTACTTCTTCCAGTAGAAATTTCTATTCCCATATCCGAGATCAAGGCATTGCATTGAGTGTGTTA